>CAYPBV010000058.1:6806-16044 GCA_964409025.1 uncultured Chitinophagaceae bacterium
ATGCATATACACCGAAACTTCTTTACCAAAAATCCAAGGCTTGGAATGCTCATCAATACATTTGATAAAATGGATGCTGTAAAGCGGAATGCACATCTTGCTAATGCTGAACAATTTTTAAACGCACTGGATCAACAATCAAAGAAGTAACTATGAAGAAGCCCTGGAACAGGATAAATTTACCCGTATACAGCATTAGCAGCAGGCATAACAATACTGAAAACATGAATATTGTTACCTATGCATCTGTAGTAAGTATGCAGCCTAAACAGTTTGTAATTGCAGTTTATAATGGTACAAAAACTCTCGGGCATGTACAGCAGGATCCTCATTTTGTACTGCAACTCTTAGCTGATGATCAATATAATCTGGTTACCTTATTGGGCAGACACAGTGGCCATAGTATCAATAAAATTGAACGGTTAAAAAAGAGAGAATTAATCAGTTACTGGAATGGGTTTCCTGTTTTAAAAGATGCACTGGCCTGGATGGAGCTTAAGGGTGTTCATTTGAATACAAACGCATTCTTAAGTAAGTCTGATCATCAATTATTTCTTTGCGATGTAATAGCTTATAAAAATGTGAAGCAGGGACATGCGCTTACCGTTGATACCCTGCGTCAAAAGAAAATAGTACGCATGTGAGTAAGCCTGTGATCAATATTGTTTGGTTTAAGCGTGACCTGAGGTTACAGGATCATTTTCCTTTAATGCAGGCCATGGATGCCGGCCTGCCGGTATTGCTGATTTACTTTTTTGAACCTTCTGTTATGCAATATGCTGACAGCGATAAGCGGCATCATCGTTTTGCAGAGCAATCCATTACTGCAATAAATAGGACGTTAAAACCATACGATCATAAAATATATGCCGTGCACAGTGAAGTGATTGCAGCATTTGAAAAACTGAATAACCATTACACAATTCATAGTATTTTTTCTCATCAGGAAACAGGAAATCTTGTTACTTATAAAAGAGATATTGCTGTGGCTGAATATTGTACTAAACAGAATATTCTCTGGAATGAAGCGCCTGCAAACGGCGTTATAAGAAGACTCAGCAGCAGAAAAGAATTTACAAAAAGATGGCTTGAAACAATGAATGCTGATGTTTATACACCAGCTTTCTCAAAGGCTTCTGCTGTTAATTTAAAACAGGATGTTCTCACTTTATGGGAGCACGAACATGATAAGCATCATTTGTTTCAACCCGGCGGTTTCGTAAATGCAGAAAAATATCTGCATAGTTTTTTATACGATCGAAAATCAAATTATAATAAATACATCTCTAAACCGGAGCAGAGCAGAACAAGTTGCAGCAGAATATCTCCTTATTTAGCATGGGGCAATCTGAGTATGAAACAAGTTTATCAGGCAGCATTAAAAGCCATTACTGATACTGGTGATAAACGTAATCTTCGGTCTTTCATCAACCGGCTTCACTGGCATTGTCATTTCATTCAAAAATTTGAAAGTGAATGCAGGATGGAATTTGAGAATTTGAACAAAGGGTTTGATACCATAAGAACTCAAATAAATCCACAATTGGTAACGGCATGGGAAAATGGTACTACCGGTTATCCGCTTGTAGATGCTTGTATGCGCTGTGTAAAGCAAACAGGCTATTTGAATTTCAGGATGCGCAGCATGGTTGTTTCATTTCTTACCCATCATTTATGGCAGCCATGGCAGGCAGGTGTACATTTCTTAGCCCGTAACTTTCTGGACTATGAACCGGGCATTCATTACGCTCAATTTCAAATGCAGGCGGGCACAATGGGTGTGAATACAATTCGTATCTACAATCCGGTAAAACAAAGTAAAGATCATGATCCTGAAGGCGTTTTTATAAAAAGATGGATTCCTGAGTTGGAAGGCGTTCCAAAAGAACATATTCACACACCATGGCAAATGACAACCGCTGAACAGCTGATGTACAAAGTGGAGTTGGGAAAACAATATCCCTTGCCGGTTGTTGATATTCAGGAAACAGGTAAATATGCAAGAGCTGAATTATGGCGCATAAAGGCAAGTGCAGCAGTAAAGAAAGAGAACAAGCGGATACTTAAAATTCATACAAAACGTAAAACCGAGAAAGAGCAAACGCTTCAATTAAATTTTGATGAAAGCAATTAAAAAAGAAAATCTGCCGGTAAAGATTTGCATCACATGTAACAGACCTTTTACCTGGCGTAAGAAATGGGAGAAAGTGTGGAATGAGGTAAAGTATTGCAGTGAAAGATGCAGGAGAGGAAAATAATATTGGCGAAACAGATAAACAGAGCAGAATGGCTATTTTTTTAAAAGCGAATTGGGAAAATATTATCATGGCAAATTATGCTGTTCCTGAAGAAGTACTGCAGCCTTATTTGCCTAAAGGAGTTGAGCTTGATCTTTACAATGGAAAAGCATATGCCAGCCTTGTTGGGTTTATGTTTAAAGACACACGACTATTCAACATACCTATACCAAAGCTGGGCACTTTTGAAGAAATTAATCTCCGGTTTTATGTAGTAAGGCGGGCGCATAATGAAATCAAACGTGGTGTTGTATTTGTAAATGAAACGGTACCCTATAAGGCAGTGGCCTGGGTTGCCAACAAACTGTATAAAGAACACTATACTGCCATTCCCACAAAACATGAGTGGCATATAAACGGTGCATCAAAAAATATCAGTTACCAGTGGAAATGTAATCATCGATGGAATAGTATTGCGGTAAATGCCGCTGTTGCAGGTGAAAAGATGCAATTGCACAGTTTTGAGGAATTCATTTTTGAACATTATTTTGGTTATACCAAAACAGGTGAAGTTTCTACTGAAGAATATAAAATCAATCATCCTTCATGGCAGATAAATAAGGTGCACAGTTCCGTCATTGATTGTGATTTTGCAGGCATGTATGGCAGCAGCTTTGATTTTTTATCAAAGGAAACACCCGCTTCCGTTTTTATGGCAGAAGGATCATCTGTAGAAGTGGAATGGAAAAGGAATAAACTAAATTTTACCAGTTGAAATGAAAAGTGATACGGTATTACGGGCAGATGAAATTGATCGCATCATAGAAATGGCATGGGAAGATCGTACCCCTTTTGAAGCCATTGAAATACAGTTTGGCTTAAAAGAAAAAGAAGTCATTGAGCTGATGCGGAAACAAATGAAACGCAGCAGTTTTAAAATGTGGCGCAAACGTACAAACGGCAGAACAACCAAGCATAGCTCACTCCGATTATCGGAAGTAAGCCGTTTTAAATGCAGCAGACAACGGGCAATCAGTTCCAATAAAATAAGCAAGCGGTGAATATTTTAATTACAGGTGCAAACGGATATATTGGTCAGCGGCTCATTCAGTTTCTCTTACCGCTTAACCACCAATTGTATTGCTGTGTTCGCAACAGGGATCGCTTTGAGGCTGAACACATTCATCCAAACATTCATGTAATTGAAGTTGATTTTCTTGAGCCGGGTACAACATTATTGCCTGTAGCTATCGATGTTGCATTTTATTTGATTCATTCACTCGCAGCATCTACCAGCTCTTTTCAGGCACAGGAAGAACAGTGTGCCATCAACTTTAATCGCCTGGCTGCTGCTACCCAATTACAACAGGTGATTTACCTTGGTGGTATTGTAAATGAGGATGTATTGTCCAAACATTTAGCCAGCAGACTTGCTGTGGAGACTATTTTAAAAGGAGGAACTATTCCGGTTACTGTATTGCGTGCCGGTATCATTGTAGGTTCTGGCAGTGCTTCTTTTGAAATTATTCGTGATATCACTGAAAAATTACCCTTCATGATTACACCCAAATGGCTGAACACAAAATGTCAACCAATTGCGGTGCGTAATGTATTGCAGTATTTAACAGGTGTGATGTTAAAGAAGTTTTCTTACAACAATATTTATGATATAGGTGGCCCGGAAATTCTTACCTACAAACAAATGCTCATTCAGTTTGGTGAAGTACGAAATCTTAAGCGTTATATTATTACGTTACCCGTTATGACACCACGCATTTCTTCTTACTGGCTTTATTTTATTACATCCACATCTTATCCTATAGCCGTAAACCTTGTAAACAGTATGAAGGTAGATGTAGTATGTACTCCAAATAAGTTGCAGGAAGTATTGGGAATTGAATTGTTTACTTACAAACAGGCGGTGGCACTGGCTTTTGAAAAGATTGAGCAGAATATGGTGGTAAGCAGCTGGAAGGATGCATTCATCAGCAGTAATGCATCGCAGGCAACAATGGATTATGTACAAGTGCCGGTGTATGGATGTTATAAAGACATTAAGCAACGGGAAATAAAAGCGGAGCAAATAGCAGATATAATTCAAAAAATATGGAGCATTGGCGGAAAGACAGGTTGGTATTATGGAAATTTTTTATGGCGCATTCGTGGATTGCTCGATAAAATGGCAGGTGGTGTGGGCTTACGCCGGGGCAGAACCAATATTGAAACCATTAATCCCGGCGATGCACTTGATTTCTGGCGGGTATTGATTGCTGATAAAGAACAGAAGCGTTTGTTATTGTATGCCGAAATGAAATTACCCGGTGAAGCATGGCTTGAATTCAGAATTATGAAGCTTAAAAATAAACTGCAGTTAAGACAGGTTGCCACCTTCAGACCTAAAGGAATGTGGGGGCGATTGTATTGGTATAGTGTGCTTCCTTTTCATTATTTCATATTCAATGGTATGATTAACAATATCATTAAAAAAGCAGGAGTGTAGTATGACCTTTCCAGTTACGTATGCGCAAATTTTACAACGTGTAGATGCTGTGAACCCTGTGCAATATGCCAAAACAAGAAATTTTACAGATGGTGCTGTTACCTATTTATCACCATATATTTCAAGAGGCGTTATCAGTACCAAACAGGTATTGCAGGCTGTTTTAAAAAAGGGGTACAAGCCTTATCAGATAGAGAAGTTTATACAGGAACTGGCATGGCGTGAGTATTTTCAACGGGTATGGCAGGCAAAGGGCAATATGATTTGGCAGGATTTAAAACAAGAGCAACAGGATGTGCATCATTTTGAAATGATGGATGCGTTGGAAAATGCAAGTACAGGTATTGATGCCATCGACAAACACATTCTTAAACTTTATGAAACAGGCTACATGCATAATCATGTGCGGATGTATGTAGCAAGTATTGCATGTAATACAGGTAAAGCCCATTGGAAAATGCCTGCACAATGGATGTATTATCATCTGCTGGATGGCGATGCGGCCAGTAACAACTGCAGCTGGCAATGGGTGGCAGGCGCTTTTTCTTCCAAAAAATATTATTGCAATCAGGAAAATATCAACAAGTATACATACAGTCATCAACGGCAAACATTCATGGATCAATCCTATGACATAATTCCGTTGATTGAGGTGCCGCAAGTATTAACACCTGTTAAAGCGATTCAATTAAAATCACACTTGCCACAAACTGAGCTGCCTGAAATAGATGCTGAAAAACCAATACTGTTATACAATTCTTATAATCTGGATCCATGCTGGCGGGCACAGGATGATGCCCATCGTGTATTGTTACTGGAACCTTCACATTTTGAAAATAATCCTGTAAGTAAGAAAGTGATAGATTTCATTATTCAGCTATCTGCAAATATTCCAAATATTCAATTGTATTGTGGCGAAGTGGATGCACTTGCAGCGCAGGTGGCATCTGTATCACCAAACAAAAAGCCTGTTTTTATTTCAAAAGAACATCCTGCCTTTACGCATTATCCCGGCAATAAAGATGAGCGGGATTGGATGTTTCCTCAGGTAACGGGTTATTACAATTCATTTTTTGCTTTTTGGAAAAAATGTGAACGTTATTTGAAAAACTATAATGAACCAAATCTCTTTTCTGATGTTTAATGCTTTATTATGGAATCTTTAAAAAATAAAAATGTATTAATTACCGGAGCTACCGGTGGCATAGGCAGTAAAACAGTACAGTTACTTGCAGGCAGCGGTGCCCATCTTTTTTTAGCAGCACGTAATGCTGAAAAATTAACTGCCGTTGCGTTACAAAACAATATACCTGTTGATCAAACGCTTGCATTGGACTTAAGCAAACCGGAAGAAGTGGCTTTGCTGAAAGAGCGGTTGTTTACTAAGTTTCAATCAATTGATGTAATTGTAAATGCAGCAGGCGTAGGTATCATTAAACAAATAGATGAGTTAAGTGAAACAGAATTCTTACGAACGCTTAATTACAATTTGTATGCACCGTTTTTGCTCATGAAATCTTTTTTGCCCAAGATGAAAGAGCAAAAGAAAGGGCTTATTATAAACATACCCGGAGTTCTGGGGAAAGTACCTATGGCAGGTGCAGCAGCCTATTCTGCATCTAAGTATGGATTGGTAGGAATGATGCAGAGTTTAAGAGAAGAAGTAAAGCGTACTGAAATACGAATCACCAATTTGTTTCTGGGGGGTGTAGATACAGCCTTTTGGGATACAATAGATTTGCGTGTACAGCGTGATAAAATGGTAATGGCAGAAGAAGCAGCCAAAGCTATTTGGTTTTTATGCCAGCAACCATCCAGTGGCGTGGTAAGTGAAATGGTGCTGCAGCCATTTAATCACCAGGCGATTTGATTTGGATCATAATGCGTAGGTAATGTTTTCAACTATATTTGCGCCACAACGATTGTTTTATGAGTTTGAATCTGTCATTTGACAATACAGCCAATGCATTTGAATATAAATCTGACAAGCAATTAAAAAAAGCCCATTTTCTTTTCTCAGCAATGGGTATGAATTGGTTGGTACACACTGGTACACGTATTACTCCATGGGCTATTAAAGCAGGATTACCCATTAAAGGGATTATCCGCAATACCATTTTTGAGCAATTTGTAGGAGGTGAAACGCTGGAGCAAACAGCAAAAGTGGCTGATAAGCTGGAGGAATACCATGTACAGGTAATCCTTGATTATGGTGTGGAAGGTGGAGATTATGGCGAAGATGAAAAGGATCATGCAAGAGATGAATTTATACGGGTAATCAATTATGCGGCTACGCAACATAATATTCCGTTCATGAGTATTAAAGTAACAGGACTGGTTCGTTTTTCATTACTGGAAAAAATGGATCAACTGATGCATGAAGCGCCGGGTACTTTAATCAAACGCTATGAACAGGTACTTGCACAATTAAATACAGATGAAAAAGCAGAGTGGCAACGGGTGTGGGACAGAATGATGCTGATATGCAATACTGCAGCGGCTAAAAATATAGGAGTGCTCATAGATGCTGAAGAAACATGGATACAGGATCCGGTGGATGCATTGGTAACATTGATGATGGATCATTTCAACAAATCAAAAGCTGTTGTGTATAATACGGCGCAGATGTACAGGCATGACCGGTTGCAGTTTGTAAAAGACTGTTACGAAGCGGCGGCGCAACGTAATTTTATATTGGGTATGAAATTGGTTCGTGGTGCTTACATGGAAAAGGAAAGAAAACGTGCTGCTGATATGAATTATCCTTCGCCCATACAACCTGATAAAGCCTCAAGTGACCGGGATTTTAATGCGGCTGTCACCTTTTGTTTACATAATATTGACCGTATTGCAACCATTGTAGCTTCTCATAATGATGAAAGTAATTTGCTGGCTGCAAAAATTCTGGATGAAAAAGGATTGCCGCATAATCATGAACATGTTCACTTCTCTCAATTATATGGCATGAGTGATAACATCACTTTCAATCTTGCCAAAGCAGGTTATAATGTAAGCAAATACCTGCCGTTTGGTCCCATTAAAGATGTGGTTCCTTATCTCATGCGCCGGGCACAGGAAAACAGCAGTATGAGCGGACAAACCGGAAGAGAATTGGGATTGATCAAACAAGAAATGAAACGGAGGGGGCTCTAAACAAAAAAATCATTCACATCTTCCCCACAATATGGCCGATGTATAAAATAGGGGTTCCAACTTTTGGTTAAATTGCAGCCATGCAACAATACCACGCTTTATTACAGCATATTCTGGATAATGGTACCGACAAAAGTGACCGTACCGGTACCGGCACCCGCAGTGTTTTTGGTTACCAGATGCGGTTTGATTTGAACGAAGGGTTTCCGTTAGTTACCACAAAAAAGGTGCATCTCCGCAGCATCATTCATGAGCTATTATGGTTTTTAAAAGGCGAAACCAATATTGCTTACTTAAAAGAAAATGGTGTAAGCATCTGGGATGAGTGGGCAGATGAAAATGGAGAGCTGGGTCCTGTGTATGGCAAGCAATGGCGGAGTTGGGAAGGAGCGAATGGTGTGGTAGTAGACCAGGTGAAAGACCTCATTGCACAAATCAAAAAAAATCCGGATAGCAGAAGGCTCATCATCAGTGCATGGAATGTGGCTGATTTACCCAAGATGGCCTTAATGCCTTGTCATACGATGTTTCAATTCTACGTAGCTAACGGTAAACTTTCTTGTCAACTCTATCAACGCAGTGCTGATGTGTTTTTAGGAGTGCCATTCAACATTGCATCGTATGCATTGCTCACTATGATGATTGCGCAGGTTTGCGGATTGGAGTACGGAGAATTTGTGCACACATTTGGCGATGTACATATTTACAGCAATCATATGGAGCAGGTGCAGTTGCAATTAAGTCGAACTCCGTATCCATTGCCGACGATGAAGTTGAACCCGGAAGTAAAAGATATTTTTGAATTTAAGTTTGAAGATTTTACACTGGAGAATTATGTGAGTCATCCCGCTATTAAAGCGCCGGTAGCTGTTTAATTTTAGATTGCAGATTGTAAATTTTAGATTACAATCCGCAATCGGCATTCTAAAATTTGAAATGTGATTATAAGTTTAATTGTAGCTGCTTCCACCAACAACGCCATCGGCAAAAACAATCAATTGCTCTGGCATTTGCCGGTTGATTTAAAGTTTTTCAAGAATACCACTTGGGCTATGCCGGTGATTATGGGCCGTAAAACATTCGAGTCTGTCAACAGCAAACCATTACCGGGCCGGCAAAACATCATCATCTCCAGAAATACACAAGTATCAACAGAAGGGGAAGTATGGTGGGCCACATCACTGGAACAAGCCATTGAGCAATCCCAACAATTACATTGCAATGAAATTTTTATAGTAGGCGGTGCACAGATTTATGAGCAATCAATGTCAATCGCTCATCGCATTTATATGACCCGTGTGCATGCACATTTTGAAGCCGATACTTTTTTCCCTGAAATCAATGTAGA
>CAYPBV010000058.1:16144-20172 GCA_964409025.1 uncultured Chitinophagaceae bacterium
CCCGTGTGCATGCACATTTTGAAGCCGATACTTTTTTCCCTGAAATCAATGTAGAAGAGTGGGAGTTAGTGAAGAACAATGATTTTAATGCGGATGAAAAGCATGCCTATTCATTTTCTATACAGGTGTGGGAGCGAAAAAAGTAGAAAATGAAAAGTGAAAAATCGGAAATAGTTAATTCTGCAATCCTGCTTCACATTTTGAACTTTTAATTTTCGATTTTATTCCATGTATTCTTCCTTCCAACTTGCTTCAAAATATCTCCGGTACTATTTCACGGCTGCCAACGGTAAGGGGCATGGCATTCATTCGCCTTTTGTTTTCAACCTGGTTACACAGGTGCTGAATGATAAAACAAACTATCCTGATTATAAACGAATTGAACAACAGAGAAATTTATTGCTGGGTAATGAATCCATCATTGAAGTGAATGATTTTGGCGCCGGCTCTATAAAAGGATTAAAGAAGCAAAGGGTGGTACAGCAGATTGCAGCTTTCTCTCTCAAGCCAAGAAAGTATGCACAATTGCTGTACAGACTGGTGAAGTATTTTGAATCAAAAGAAGTATTGGAGCTGGGTACTTCTCTTGGTATTACAACATCTTACCTTGCAAGTGCTGTTAAAGAATCGCAGGTTACCACTTTGGAAGGAGCTGCTTCCATTGCTGCATTGGCGCAACAAACATTTGATGGACTTCAATTAAAAAATATCAAAACAGTTACAGGCAATTTTGATGAAACGCTGCAAATTGTAACAACTAAAAAGTACGACTTCATCTTTGTTGATGGCAACCATCGTAAAGAACCTACGCTACGTTATTTTAATCAATTGATTCCCTGTGTACATAACAATACCGTAATGGTGTTTGATGATATTCACTGGAGTAAAGAAATGGAAGAAACCTGGGAAGAAATCAGGAAGCATTCATCAGTTACCTTAACGGTTGATTTGTTTTTCATCGGGTTGGTTTTTTTCAGAAAAGAGCAGAAGGAAAAAGAGCATTTCGTGGTTAGGTTTTAAATTAATGTTCCTCTGTGAAGAACCTCTGTGTTCTTTGTGGTAATTTTTTTTAAACCACAGAGGGCACAAAGGAAAACACAAAGTTACACAGTAAAAAATGCAGTTCTTTCCCTCAGAGTCATTTCAGCTACAGATTTTTACTTATTTTCACCACATAATAAACCAACGTTCACATGATTCTTGGTGTGTTAAAAGAACCGGGCTTTGAAACAAGGGTTTCACTGTTGCCAGAAACCGTATCCGCTCTCATCAAAAAAAATATACAGGTACAAGTGGAAGAAGGCGCAGGTGCGAAAGCATTTGCTTCTGATGGTGATTATGCAGTTGCAGGCGCTTCTGTTAAAAGCAGAAGCGAAGTAGTACAACACGCTGATGTATTGCTGAGTATTCATCAACCTGCTGATAGCATCAGCAATGAAATTTTAATCGGCGTTTATCAACCGTTGATGAATACCGAAGCAATGAAAGTATTTGCAACTGCCGGTACTACTGTTTTTTCCATGGATATGCTGCCACGCACCACCCGTGCACAAAGCATGGATGTGCTCAGCAGCCAGGCAAATATTGCAGGATATAAAGCCGTATTAACGGCAGCGGCTGCTTATGGCCGTTACTTTCCCATGTTTATGACGGCGGCAGGAAGTATTGCTCCTGCTAAAGTATTGATACTCGGCGCAGGGGTGGCAGGTCTGCAAGCTATTGCAACAGCCAAGCGGTTAGGTGCTGTGGTAGAAGTGTTTGATACACGACCTGCGGTGAAAGAAGAAGTGATGAGTCTGGGTGCAAAGTTTATTGAAGTGGAAGGTGCTGCTGATGCAAGTGCTGCAGGCGGTTACGCAGTGGAGCAAACAGAAGAGTACAAACAGAAGCAACAACAAAAAATTGCAGAAAGTGCTGCTAAAGCTGATATCATCATTACCACGGCACAGATACCCGGTAAGAAAGCACCAATACTGATTACCGAAGAGATGCTGCAAAAGATGCGTAATGGTTCTGTGATTATTGATTTAGCTGCGGCAACCGGTGGTAATACGCCTTTTACAAAAAATAATGAATCGGTATTGTACAATGGTGTAAGCATTATCGGCAATAGCAATTTGCAGGCTACCATGCCCAGTGATGCAAGTAAGTTGTACGGAAAAAACATTTTCAACTTTTTACAGTTGATACTTGATAAAGAAGCAAACATCAACTTAAATTTTGAAGATGATTTAGTGAAGGGTTGTTGTATTACACATGGAGGAGCGGTGGTGCATGAGCGAATGATAGTTTAAGCAGACCTGTCAGGTTGAAGCATTTTGTTCAAACTGCGTTTAGTAAAGCAAACAGAATAAAGTTCATTAACCTGACAGGTCAAAATCATTCTTGTACGTTCTTATTTCTATTGAGCAATAATTCATAACATAATAATTATATGGATAATTTTCTTTCTTTCTTCTCCACGCATCAGCAGATGATTTACATCGTTATCCTGATGATTTTTGTGGGTATTGAAGTCATTGGCCGGGTACCTGCTGTATTACACACACCTTTAATGAGTGGTGCCAATGCCATACATGGTGTGGTAATCATCGGAGCTATCATCGTCATGGGCAAAGCAGAGCATGATAATTATCTCGCACTCATCCTCGGCTTCATTGCAGTGATTGTAGGAACGCTCAACGTAGTCGGTGGTTTTGTAGTAACAGACCGAATGCTGGAAATGTTTAAGAAGAAAAAGTAATCAGTACTCTTTAATAGTTGAAACATGAACATACTCATCCTGTCATATCTCATTGCTTCTGTAACATTTATTCTGGGTTTAAAAATGTTGTCCAATCCTGCTACTGCACGCAAAGGAAATTTAATTGCAGCAGCAGGAATGGTTATTGCCATATTAGCCACCATCTTTTTGTATGAAGAAGATGGTGTGAAGTTGGGGAATTATGGTTGGATATTCGGCGGTATATTGATTGGAACAGTTGGAGGTACATTGGCTGCAAAGAAAGTAAAGATGACGGCCATGCCGGAGATGGTGAGTTTGTTCAATGGTATGGGTGGTGCTTGTGCTATGTTGATTTCGATTGTGGAGTTTGACCATTTAATAAATATTGTTCCTATTGAACCATTCGGAAGAGGCTTGGGCAAGTTAAATTTTGGAGGATATATAGGTACGCTTTCTATCATTATAATTGGTTGTATTATCGGTTCTGTTTCATTTGCCGGAAGTATGGTTGCTTGGGGCAAATTAAATGGAAGAGTCAAAGACATTTCTTTTAAAGGTCAGCAATTTATAAGTATTGCTTTATTATTAGTAATCCTTGGCTTAGCAGGTTACTTGATTTCAAATTCTGTATTATTAGTACCACATACGTTTTATTTGATTGTTTTTCTTTCATTAATCTACGGCATCTTCTTCGTTATGCCCATCGGTGGTGCAGACATGCCAGTTGTGATTTCCTTGCTCAACTCATTCACTGGTGTGGCCGCAGCTTGCGGAGGATTTTTGTATGATAACAAAGCAATGCTCACCGGTGGTATTCTGGTGGGTGCTGCAGGTACACTACTCACCATACTCATGTGCAAGGCCATGAACCGTTCGTTATCAAACGTACTCATCGGCAACTTTGGTGGCAGCAGTGCGGTAAGCGGCGGAGCAAAAGCACAGGGCACATACAAAGAAATTTCATTAAGCGATACTGCTGTATTGCTTTCCTATTCCAACAGAGTGTATATCGTTCCCGGTTATGGTTTGGCAGTAGCACAGGCGCAACATGCCTGTCATGAATTAGAAAAATTATTGGCGGAGAAAGGAGTGGAAGTGAAATATGCGATTCATCCCGTAGCAGGCCGCATGCCCGGTCACATGAACGTATTACTGGCCGAAGCAGATGTGAGTTATGATTTGCTCAAAGAAATGGAAGAAGCAAATGATGAATTTAATTCAACTGATGCAGTCTTGATTCTGGGTGCAAATGATGTGGTGAACCCGGCAGCCAAAACCGACCCCTCATCACCCATTTACGGCA
>CAYPBV010000059.1:0-19845 GCA_964409025.1 uncultured Chitinophagaceae bacterium
GGATAAAGGATTGTATTTTCCTGAAACCATTCCACAGGTTGATAAAGACCTTATTGAAAACATAGAGCACATCAGCAATGAAGAAATAGCGTATCGGGTTATCAAGCCGTATATCGGCAATGAAATTCCTGATGATGTACTGCAACGCATTGTCAATGAAACAGTGAATTTTGATATCCCATTGGTTCCCATTAATGAAACCATATCATCCTTGGAATTATTTCACGGCCCTACATTGGCGTTTAAAGATGTGGGTGCTCGGTTTATGAGCAGGTGCCTTGCACAGTTTGTAAAAGGCAACAGTAAAAAAGTAACCGTTCTTGTTGCTACCAGCGGTGATACAGGTGGCGCTGTAGCCAATGGATTTTTCAATGTTGAGGGAGTAGAAGTGGTGATTCTTTATCCCAGTGGTAAAGTGAGCAGTGTGCAGGAAAAACAACTCACCACACTCGGCAATAATATTCATGCGCTGGAAGTAAACGGTACGTTCGATGATTGTCAGCAATTGGTGAAACAGGCTTTTGCAGATGAAGCGTTGAACAAACAATTATTTCTCACTTCAGCTAACAGCATCAATGTGGCAAGATGGTTACCCCAGCAATTTTATTATTTCTTTGCCTATAAGCAATGGCTCAACTCCCCTTCAGGGGATGAGGGCGGCGAGCCACCAATCATCTCTGTACCCAGCGGCAACTTGGGTAATATCTGTGCAGGTATTTTGGCACACATCAGCGGACTACCTGTACAGCATTTTATTGCTGCCTGCAATGCCAATGATACAGTGCCGCAGTTTATGCTTACGCAGAACTATCAACCCAAATCAGCAGTGCCAACTATATCCAATGCGATGGATGTGGGCAACCCAAGTAACTTCATCCGTATACTGGAATTGTTTCATCACCAGTTTCCGCAGTTGAAAGAAAAATTAACAGCTTACAGCATTACTGATGAAGAAACAAAAGCAACGATGAAACGAGTGTATGATGAAGCAGGTTATATTCTTGACCCGCATGGAGCTGTTGGGTATCTGGCATTGGAAAGATATTTACAATCTCATCCTTCATCAAAAGGAATTATTTTGGAAACAGCCCATCCCGTAAAATTTTATGATGTGGTAGAGCCGGTGTTGAATCAAACAATTGAATTGCCGGAATCAGTTCAGCAAATTATGAATTTGAAAAAGCAGTCAACAACTATCGACAACAACTATCAACAGCTGACTGACTTTCTAATGGAACTATAAAAATTTAATCAGGCAGTTCAATTTATCAATCGTTTTCTTGCTTATCTTCATTCCAAGAGTTGCTTGCTCAACATTCCGTTGAAGTGCAACTCTTTTTTATTATACCGCTTTATAGTTTGTTTAAGTTTGGCGTTTTCGCAGGGCGGTATAATACAACACAAAAATTTGTAACGCATTTTTAAATGGTATTATTTCGTCATTTGGTATTACCTTCCACTATGTATGAGTGTTGAACAATTAATACAACAATACGCACCCAAACCACACCAGTTTGATGAAATGCTGCATGCCGGCAGCATCCGTGAGCCGTATGAAAAACTGGTGAGCACAATGAAAGACAACAGCATTGAAAACCTGCAACTGAAAGATAAGCTGGCCAGTGAACTCTTCATGAACCAGGGCATCACTTTCACCGTGTATAGCGATAATGCAGGCATTGAACGTATTTTTCCGTTCGACATACTACCACGCATCATCACCGCTGCAGAATGGGCCCATGTTGAAAAAGGAATTGAGCAACGGCTCAAAGCGCTCAACTTATTTCTCAAAGATGTTTACAGTGAGCAGCAAATCATCAAAGACCAAATCATTCCTGCTGAGTTGATTACAACCTGTCCGCATTACCTGCGGGAGGCAGCGGGCATTAAAGTGCCGCATGATATTTATGTGCATATTTCAGGTATTGATTTAATCCGTGGTGAAGATGGTACGTTTTATATTCTGGAAGATAACCTGCGCACACCCAGCGGTGTAAGCTATATGCTGGAGAACCGTGAAGTAACAAAGCGCTTGTTTCCTGAACTGCTGGCACAAGCCAATGTACGCATGGTGGGCAATTATCCTTTGTTGCTGCACAACAATCTCATGGCTTTATCACCCCGACAAATTTCCAATCCCACCGTTGTATTATTGACACCCGGTATTTATAACTCGGCGTATTATGAGCATACATTTTTAGCACGGCAAATGGGTATTCAGTTGGTGGAAGGCCGTGACCTGCTCATTGAAAATCATAAGGTGTATATGAAAACCACCAGCGGTTTAAAACAGGTGGATGTTATATACCGACGTATTGATGATGAGTATATAGACCCATTGTTGTTTCGTCCAGATAGTATGCTCGGTGTTGCAGGTATTATGAGTGCTTACAGAAAAGGAACAGTAGCACTCGCTAATGCAGTAGGCAATGGTGTAGCTGATGATAAAGCGGTGTATGCTTATGTGCCCGCCATGATAAAATATTATTTGAATGAAGAACCGATTTTACCAAACGTACCAACGTATCAAATGAGTAATGAAGAGGAGCGGAAGTATGTGTTTGAAAACATGCACCGCATGGTGGTGAAGCGTACCAATCAGAGTGGCGGTTATGGTATGCTCATGGGCAACAAAGCGAGTGATGAAGAATTTCAGAAATTCAAAGATGAAATCAACAAACATCCACGTGAGTTTATTGCACAGCCCATTATTCAGTTGTCAACAGTACCCTGTTTCATTGATGGGAAGTTGCAGCCCCGTCATGTTGATTTGCGGCCTTATGCACTCTGCGGACCTGATGGTGTACAGATTGTGCCCGGTGGCCTCACACGTGTGGCGTTGCGTGAAGGTTCGTTGGTGGTCAACTCATCGCAGGGTGGTGGAAGTAAGGATACATGGGTGGTGGATTGAAGAAGGAAGTAGAAATACAGATGATGTTACCAACAAATGTGCATGTGGCATCGTTCCTTGCGTCGCACACATCATAGCATGTACATGAATCATCATCTTATGTGTAACAGTTAAACAAAATGTTTCAAGTTTCAGGTTCCAGGTTGCAAGTAAAGCTCTCTGCATCTCAAACCAGTAACCAGCAACTTGTAACCTGTAACAAAATCTAAAATCGTAAATCAAAAATCTACAATCATAAATGCTCTCCCGTGTTGCCGATTCAATGTTCTGGATGAACCGTTATATGGAACGGGCAGAAGGTTTATTGCGTGTACTCCACACCAACTATGTACTCAGCTTGGATAAAGGTCCATACGGTGTACACACATGGAAACCTGTGCTGCAAATCTTTGGCTCCCTGCATGAAGATGAAATTACTGAACTGCAATTTTCATCTGCCGGTGTACTGAAGTATTTAATTACCGATGCAAAGAACACCAACTCCATCCGCTCACTAGTCAACAAAGCAAGAGAAAATGCTCGTGGCATGCAGGACCATATCACAAAAGAAGTGTGGGAAGAAGTAAATTATATTTACCACACTGTGAATAATCCCTTACTTGAAAAACATTTAAGTGGTGAGCATGCACTGGCAACACTCACCCACCTGCTCAAACATTGCCTGACGTATGTGGGTGTAACAGATACCACCATGCCACGGGGACAAGGCTGGTGTTTTATGAGTGCAGGCCGTTTTATTGAGCGTGGCATTATTACAGCCGACGTTACTTTAAAACAATTTGAGCAAATTGATTTTCAGATTGAAGACCATAAAGATATTTTGTATTGGCGCAATCTTTTATTGTCGCTTAGTGGTTATGAGCTCTATTTGAAAACATACAGAAGCACAACCACCAACAGTAATGTGTTGAATGAAGTTGTTTTCAACAATGATTTTCCACGTTCTGTCTTTTACACACTCAGTCGGTTAGAAAAATATGTAAAAGATATTCTGGAAGAAAACAATCCGCCAGATAAAGAAACTATTTACCGTGAGTTTGGACGTATCCACAGCCGTGTAAAATTTGCGGATGAAAACTTTATTAAACAGGTTACATTGCGCCGGTTCCTTGAAGAAACAAAAATTGATTTATTAAAATTTTCGCATCTGCTGGGGCAACAGTTCTTTTCGTATGCATAACAAGACCCGTCAGACGCCCTCGTCGGACGAGATTGAAATCATAACATGTCATAAGACGAGGAAGTCAGATGACAACAGCAGTATAACCCCTTTAACTCTATGCCTGTTTTTAAAATACATCACATTACAAAATATGCTTACAACCGTCCTGTAATTGAAAGCGTAAACCAGGTTCGCATATTTCCGGTAGCATCTCCACAGCAGGAAATTCTACAGCATGAAGTAGTAATTACAGATGCGCCTGAACTTTTTTTCTTCCTCGATTATTGGGGCAACCGCTGTGCCGATTTCAGTCTGCCCGAACCGCATAAAGAACTTTCAATTGACAGCCGTTTAATTGTACGTACAACTAATGCAGAGGAGCCTCCATTTATTAATACCTCTCTGTTACAACTGCAACCCATCATCGAAAAAGATTTTCAGCTGCTGGATTTATCTAAAACAGAGGAAATCAAATCATCTGCCGCCATTGATGAACTACTTGCTTCCATCAATACAGCAGATAAAACTGTGATGCAGTTGGTACAGGATTGTTCTTCTTTTATTTATCATCAGTTCAAATACATCAAAGGCATTACCAACATTGAAACAACGGTAGATGAAATATTGGAACACCGCAGCGGTGTATGCCAGGATTTTGCACATGTGTTACTGCAACTGTTACGCAGATTGGGTATTCCTTCACGGTATGTGAGCGGTTATATCTGTCCTAACAAGAATGGAATGCGGGGCGAAGGAGCTACACATGCGTGGGTGGAAGCATTTGTTCCGGGTTATGGTTGGGCAGGTATTGATCCAACGAATAATGTATGGGTTACCAATCACCATGTTAAGCTGGCAGTGGGCAGAAACTTTAATGATTGCAGCCCAATAAAAGGAACCTTTAAAGGAATTTCACGGCAAACGTTGTCCGTTTATGTTTCGGTAGGTTATGAAGATGGTCATGTGTTTGAAGAAGTTAATGATGTGGAGATGGA
Organism: uncultured Chitinophagaceae bacterium; assembly: GCA_964409025.1. Taxonomy (GTDB): domain Bacteria; phylum Bacteroidota; class Bacteroidia; order Chitinophagales; family Chitinophagaceae; genus Lacibacter. The sequence continues at coordinate 5,069 of CAYPBV010000059.1, forward strand.
AGTAACGGAACTGGCAGTAACGGCAGATTTACTGGCGGCAGAAGAAGCACAACAGCAACAATAGCCTTTCAGATTTGCTTATTTGCAGATTTTTTCTTTATTTTTGAAACATAATCCAATTTTGATAAACCAAATCCATGTCTATGAATTTCCTAACTGTTAATGACACGGCAGATATTGCCGCTCAGTTTCAAATCAATGAGGCACATCTCCATCAGGCTTCATTTATAGCTTTCAGTAAAATTAAGTTGTACAAACTATCACAGGTACAGGCTGCGTATTGCAAAAGCAAGGCAGAAATGGAACAATTAGTACAATCTACTTTGTTTCATTATGTAAACCCGTATCGTTTATTATTATTTTCAGGATTTGCTGAAGGAGAATTGGATAATTAATTTTTTTTTCAACTATCGTTCTTGAAATTTGCACAAGTATCAATCATTGATAATTGTGTATGCAGGATATTGAACCTTTTTATAACTGGCGGCATATTTATACCAGCGAAGAAGACGAACGTTCTCCCTTTTACGGCCGCACTTACTCTGAGTTTGAATTCTCTCAAACTGTTTACAATTATTACATTCACCCGCAGTGGGATGAATTTGGCAGCCGCACCATGTACCTCAAAGTACTGGTAGCAGACTATGAAGAAAAATATGCAGTAATTGAATTGATAGGTGAGTGGAACGATGCCATTGAAAACGATATTATGACCCTGAAACGGGATGTTATTGATAAATTGATGGATGAAGGCATCTTCAAATTTATCCTTATTGCAGAAAACATTCTCAACTTTCACAGCAGCGAACGTGATTACTATGAAGAATGGCATGAAAATGTAACAGACGAAAACGGCTGGACGGTGATTCTGAATATGCCCGAGCAAAGTCAGTATGATTTCAAAAAATTAAAACTCAACCGTTATCTGGAGTTGATGGAACTGCTCAACTGGCGAACGTATAAACCCTTCCATTTGTACCGTATGATTGACGGCCTCTTGATGAATCGTATAGCCGGATAATTTTCATATTCCATAAATCCGTATTTCGCCTCACTTCGTAATTTAGAATACTCAAAAACAAATCAAATGAAAACAATTATAAAACAGCTGCTTTGCCTTTTCTTTCTGTGCGCATCAGTTCATCTTGCTGCCCAACAATCAGTTGAACAAGCAGCCAACGGCAAAGAACCTTCAAAGGAAGAAAAAAACGCTGCCGGCAAAATGAATATCTTAAAAGTAAATTTATCGGCCCTGCCTTTCGGAAACTTCAGTTTTCAATATGAACGGGTGCTGCAAAAAAAAATCTCATTGTCACTAGGCATCGGTTTTAGACCTGAGGGAAATCTGCCGTTTAAAAACTCGCTCAATGATGCTGCCAACGGTGACAGGGATATTGAAAACGCTATTAATAATGCACAGTTGAGCAATTTTTCCATTACGCCGGAATTCCGATTTTATGTGGGCAAAAAAGGATATGGCCGTGGCTTTTACCTTGCACCTTATTACCGTTTTGCCAGTTTTAATGTCTCTTCCATTCCTATTGAATACAATGGAGGAACGGGAACCAAATCTATTAATCTGGCGGGTGATATGAAAACGCACAGCGGTGGCTTAATGCTGGGGGCACAATGGTTTCTTGGTAAATCGGTAACAATTGACTGGTGGATCCTTGGTGCACATTACGGTGCAGGCAAAGGAAATTTTGAAGGCAAACCCGCAATACCATTTACACAGTTGGAGCAAAATGATATACGTCAAACCATTGAAGGTATAGAACTTCCTGTTGGAACTATCAAAGCAGAAGTTACTTCCACTTCAGCCAAAGCAATTATTAACGGACCTTGGGCAGGTGTAAGAGCTGCCCTTACGTTGGGTTTTCATTTTTAAAATTATAGCATAAAAAAATTTGAAAGCTGCTGAACAAGCAGCTTTTTTTATTGTCATTTAGCAAGCGCTGAACTTTGATAGCATCCGATGCTTAAATTTGCAGCGGCTTTTCAAAACAATTCTATCATGACGTTTGCTCAAATGTTTACTTCCTCTATTGGCAGAAAATTAGTGATGGGTCTCACAGGCCTTTTTCTTGTAACGTTTCTAATTATTCATGCAGGTATTAACGCCTGCATCTTTGCCGACCTCAGTTTTTTTAATCCTGAAGATAATGGCGACATGTTTAACCGAGCTGCTCATTTTATGGGTTCAACTGTGTTAATCCGCATTATGGAAGTAGGATTGTTTGCAGGTTTTATCCTTCACATCATTCAGGGATATATGCTGGAAGCACAAAACCGTGCAGCACGTGGAGTGGGTTATGCTAAACCAATGGGTAATGCCGGCAGTAAATGGTACAGCCGCAGCATGGGTTTACTGGGTACTTTAATTTTATTGTTTCTCATTTTGCATCTGGCGCATTTTTGGGTACCGGCACGTTTTACACATGCCGGCCTGGAACCATTGCCCACCGCTACAGGAGTAATGCATGATATGTTTGGCCTTATGAAAGTTACGTTCAGTGAACTGTGGGTTGTGATTGTTTACTTATTGGGTGTGTTTTCATTGTTCTGGCATTTGATGCATGGCTTTCAAAGTGCATTCCGCACAGTGGGTGTACATAATAATAAATTTTTAAAGCTGTTGGCAAGTGCCGGTGTTTGGTATTCAATTATCATCTGTTTATTATTTGCAGCAATGCCGGTGGCCATGTATTTGAAATTGGTAGAGTAGTAAGAGGTTACGAATAGTGTTAAGGCAGTACAAGTGTGCGACCCGCCTTTGCTTAATGCTTCGGACGGGCAGGCGCAACAGAAGTTGAACAGAGCTGCTAAAGCTCACGAACAAAAAATAATTTCGATTCAAACGAACGATATGCTCAATTCAAAAATTCCTGCAGGTCCTTTAGACAAGAAGTGGACAACGTATAAATCAACTTGTAAGCTGGTAAACCCGGCCAATAAACGAAAGCTTGAAGTGATTGTAGTGGGTACCGGTTTGGCCGGCGCCAGTGCAGCTGCTTCATTGGGTGAATTAGGTTATAAAGTAAAAGCATTCTGTTTCCAGGATAGTCCACGCCGTGCACACTCTATTGCAGCGCAGGGTGGTATTAATGCGGCTAAAAACTATCAGAATGATGGTGACAGTACTTACCGTTTGTTTTATGATACCATTAAAGGTGGCGACTACCGTGCACGTGAAGGCAATGTGCATCGTTTAGCAGAAGTGAGTGGCAACATTATTGACCAATGTGTGGCGCAGGGTGTTCCATTTGCACGTGAGTATGGTGGATTGCTGAGCAACCGTTCTTTTGGTGGCACACAGGTACAACGTACGTTTTATGCAGCGGGCCAAACAGGTCAGCAGTTGTTGATAGGTGCTTATCAGGCATTGGAACGACAGGTGGCATTGGGCAATGTGCAGATGCTGAGTCGTCATGAAATGCTGGATATCGTAATGATTGATGGTAAAGCCCGTGGTATTATTGCACGCAACCTTGTAACAGGAGAATTGGAGCGTCACTTCGGTCATGCCGTACTGTTGTGCAGCGGAGGTTATGGTAATGTGTTTTACCTGAGCACCAATGCGATGGGCAGTAACGTAACAGCAGCATGGAAAGCGCATCGTAAAGGAGCTTTATTTGCCAATCCCTGCTTTACACAAATTCACCCCACCTGTATTCCTGTAAGTGGCGACCATCAGAGTAAACTTACCTTAATGAGTGAATCATTAAGAAACGACGGACGCATTTGGGTGCCCAAAGCAAAAGGTGATAACCGCAAGCCCAATGAAATTCCTGAAGAAGAAAGAGATTATTACCTGGAGAGAAGATATCCAGCGTTTGGTAACCTTGTACCAAGAGACGTTGCCTCAAGAGCAGCCAAAGAGCGTTGCGATGCCGGTTATGGTGTAGGTACCAGCAAGCAAGCTGTGTATTTAGATTATGCTGATGCCATCAAGCGTTATGGAAAAATTGAAGCAGGTAAGCAGGGTTTATCTAATTTGGATGAAGCTGCCATCATTAAAATGGGTAAAGATGTGGTAAAGGAAAAATATGGTAACCTGTTTGACATGTATGAAAAAATCACCGGTGAAAATCCATACGAAGTGCCCATGCGTATTTACCCGGCGGTACACTATACGATGGGTGGCTTGTGGGTAGATTATGAATTAATGACGAATATTCCCGGTTTATATGCATTGGGTGAAGCCAATTTTAGCGATCATGGAGCCAATAGACTTGGTGCCAGTGCATTGATGCAAGGCCTGGCTGATGGTTACTTTGTTATTCCTTATACAATTGGTAATTATCTGGCTGATGAAATTCATGTGAAGCCGATACCAACCGATCATCCTGCATTTGTTGAAACAGAGAGCGCTGTGCGTGACCGCATCCACATGCTCATGAATATTAAAGGAACGAAGACGGTTGAGAGTTTTCATAAGCGTTTGGGTAAGATCATCTGGGATAAATGCGGTATGGCCCGTAATGCAGAAGGTTTGAAACAAGCCATTAAAGAAGTACAGCAGTTGAAGCAGGAGTTCTGGAGTGATGTGCGTATTCCCGGCGATATCAACGAAATGAATCCTGAACTGGACAAAGCCAATCGTGTAGCTGACTTTATTGAATTGGGAGAATTGATGTGTATTGATGCCTTGAACCGTGAAGAAAGTTGCGGCGGTCATTTCCGTGAAGAACATCAAACAGAAGAAGGTGAAGCTTTACGTCATGATGATAAATTCATGTACGTAGCTGCCTGGGAAATGAAAGCTGAACATGAGTGGGCATTGCATAAAGAAAGTTTGGATTATGAAGTGGTGAAGCCGAGTCAGCGTTCATATAAATAAAGCCCCCATCCCCTATAGGGGAGTAAGGCAAGCAGTTTGATTAATTAGGTTCTTTACAAATAATTATTAACTTAAAAGTCCCCCTTTAGGGGATAGGGGCTAATATGGAACATAAGAATATCAATGTTAAGTTGAAAGTTTGGCGTCAAAAAAACTCTAAAGAAAAAGGTTCTTTTGAAACCTATGATGCAAACAACATTTCACAGGAAATGAGTTTTCTGGAAATGTTTGATGTATTGAACGAAGAGTTGATTAAAGAAGGTAAAGACCCCATTGCTTTTGATCATGATTGCCGTGAAGGTATTTGTGGTATGTGCAGTATGTACATCAATGGTCGTCCGCATGGGCCTTGGGAAGCAAACACAACCTGCCAGCTTCACATGCGTGCCTTCAATGACGGTGATACCATTGTAGTAGAACCATGGAGAGCCAAAGCATTTCCGGTAATTAAGGATTTGATGGTTGACCGTTCAGCCTTTGACCGCATTGTGCAGGCAGGTGGTTACATTTCTGTAAACACAGGTAATGCAGTGGATGGTAATGCTATTCCCATCGAAAAAGATAAAGCTGATGCTTCGTTTGCAGCAGCTATGTGTATTGGTTGCGGTGCCTGTGTAGCTGCTTGTAAAAACAGCAGTGCCATGCTCTTCACCAGTGCAAAAGTTTCGCATCTCGCCTTATTGCCACAGGGCGACCCTGAACGTAAGAGCCGTGTACTCAACATGGTGGCACAAATGGATAAAGAAGGATTTGGTGCCTGTACCAACACAGGTGCATGCGAAGCCGTTTGTCCCAAAGAAATTTCCATCAGCAATATTGCACGTATGAATGCTGAATATGCTGCAGCAAGTTTAGTAACAGAATAAGCGAATTATAAACATTTGTTGGAAACCTTCCTTTTGGGAAGGTTTTTTTATTGACTGTATGTTCAGTAACTTTAACTCATGTACGAAGTACGTGAACCCATACCAGCTTACGGAAAAAATAAGGTTTCCATAGAAGAATATCTTGAACTGGAAAAGGCATCAGATGTAAAGCATGAGTTTTACAAAGGTGAAGTTTTTTTAATGGCGGGCGCTGGTACAATCCATAATATTATTTCTGTTAACCTTATTGCTTCGTTCGCCAATAAATTGAAAGGTAATCCCTGTCAACCTTACGGCAGCGATATGCGAATCAATATACCGGATAATTCCTTATTTACTTATCCTGACATTTCTGTTATTTGTGGAGATATTATTCCTTCTCCTTATGATAATGACACAGCTACACAACCCACTTTAATTGTTGAAATACTATCACCCTCTTCAAAAGTTTATGACAGAGGCGATAAGTTTATGCTTTACAGGCAAATCCCAACTTTAAAGCAATACCTGTTGGTTGATTCACAATCTGTACATGTTGAATCTTTTGCCTTAAATGAGCGGAATCACTGGGAGCTTACGGAATATAAACTTATGGATGAGCCTGTTGATGTTAATTGTCTTGGGCTGCAAATTGATATGGCGGAAATTTACAACCGTACTAAATTATAAACTTTATCTACTTCATTGTCAACTGCACCACTGATACAAGCGATTTTCTTATTGTTTCTTCTAACTGCATCAAGCGTAACCGAAGCACAAAGCAAATACCCCATTGTAGAACTTAGACATGGAAAAGTGTTTTTAGAAACGGGAAAGCTTCAATTACTATCTGTTAAAATTTATGAGCCTAACGGAACTGTAGCTGCCGAAAAAATATTTGAAAAATCAAGGAATCCTGAGCTGCCTGCTGTCTTTAACAAAGCAGGCGAATACATATTGGTATTTCAACTCCGTCGCAGCCGTACGATAGTGCGTAAACTCATTGTTTTATAAATACGCCGGCTTCTATTTACATTTCACCATTTTCAGCACAATAAATTGTATTTTTATTCATTCTTATCCTAAAAAACCACTGGCTTATCCGTTATTCGGTTGTAACCATAACACTGCTTCTTATCAGCGTCCTTGTTCAGGGGCAGCAGAAGAATATTTTATCTAATCTCCGCACTAAAAAAATTGCTGCCAAACAAGCTGTTCAGCAGATTGATACGGTAAGTATTGTACCCAATTCATTTCTCATTCCGGGCATTGCTGCCAATACGTATAAGCTGGATGAAATCAACGCCAAGCTCACATGGCTGCAGCCTCCTCCCTTTGACAGTGTGCAGGTTACCTACAGGGCATTGCCTTACAAATTGAATGCATCACTGCAACGTTTCAATTATTTTGATGTTATGAACAACTTTGTAACCAAGCCCATTACGTTTGAGGGCGATGGTTTTGGAAAAAGTTTGTTTGATTTTGGGAATGTCAACTATAACGGAAGCTTTGGTCGTGGCATCAGCTTTGGTAACAACCAGGATGCGGTAGTAAATGGTGTGCTCAACATGCAAATCAATGGCATGATTGGCGATAGCATGATGCTGAGTGCCGCATTAACGGATAATAACATTCCTGTACAGGCAGAAGGCAATACCCAGCAGTTGAACGAATTTGATCAGGTGTGGATCCAGCTAAAGAAAAAAGGATGGCAATTAAACTTAGGTGATATTGATATCAGAAGAAACGAAGCTTACTTTCTCAACTTCTTTAAACGATTACAGGGTGCTGCTTTTCAAACAGAAAACAAAGTGTTTAAAGGCGGCACTAACAAAGCCATCATCAGCGGTGCCATTGCCAAAGGAAAATTTAACCGCTTCATCTTTCAGGGGCAGGAAGGCAACCAGGGACCATACAGATTGCAAGGGCCAAACGGTGAATTGTTTTTCATAGTGCTGGCCGGGACTGAACGTGTGTTTATTGATGGTGAATTGATGCAACGTGGCGAAGACCAGGATTATGTGATTAATTATAACACTGCTGAAATTACATTCACACCTAAGCGTATGATCAATAAAGACCGCAGGATACAGGTGGAGTTTGAATATAATGACCGCAACTTCCTGAACTCGCAGTTTATTTTTGGGGATGATTTGGTGGTGAATAAAAATTTAAGTTTTCACATCAACGGATTTTCAAATGCTGATTCTAAAAATTCATCCTTAACACAGGTGCTTGATCCTGCACAACGCCAATTTCTGGCCGATGCCGGTGATGTGCCTAATGGTGCATTGTATCCTTCAATTGTGCAGGATACATTTTTAAGTTCACGCATTGTATACAGAAAAGTGGATACCGTGGTCAACTCCGTTTTATATCCAGATGTTTTGGTTTATACACCCGTTCCATTATTAAATGTGTTTAGTGCTACATTTACTGAGGTGGGCCAGGGTAATGGTGATTACATTCAAATACCTTCCGGTGCTAATGGCAGAACCTTTCAATGGGTAGCGCCTGTAAATGGCGAAAAGCAGGGACGATTTGCCCCTGTAGCAAGATTAATTGCACCACGCACACAGCAGATGGCCACGTTTGGTACTAATTACAAACTCAGCTCAAAACTTACTATCAACAGTGAAGTGGCCTTATCCCGATTTGATGTTAACACCCTGTCAGCGAAAGACAAAAATAATGACTTAGGATGGGCAGGTAGAGTACAGTTACAGTATACTGATAAATTTGCTCAGCAAAAAAATGCACTCAACTATAAAATCAATGCCGGTTATGAATATGTGCAGGAGCGTTTTCGTGCATTGGAGCGATTGCGTCCTGTGGAGTTTACACGTGAGTGGGGCTTACCCATTTTTCTGCAGCAGCAGGAAGAAAAATTAGCCAATGCAGGATTTGAATTATTTCGCAGCAGAGATAACAGAATGAGCTATACACTGCAAACCTATCAACGGGGAAATAATTTTACAGGTATGCGTCATGTAGTGGAGCATTACATCAATCAAAAAGGATGGGTGTGGAATACAAGAGTGAATTATTCAACTATTGACAGCAATATCAGCAATGGATTTTTTCTCCGTCCATTGGTGGAGTTAAAAAAGAAAATGAATTTTTTAAAGCAGGCAGAGTTAGGCGGAAGTTATTACCTGGAACATAATGAAAACAGAAACAAAGCGTCAGATTCACTGGCATTCTCCAGTTTTAGCTGGGATACATGGACGCTGTTTTTCCGCTCACCGGAAGCTGCTAACAAATGGGGACTTAATTTTTTTACACGAAGGGATCAATTACCACTGGGCAAAAACTTTGAACAGGTGGATCGTAGTTTTAACTATAATGCATATGTGGAGCTCATGAGTAATGAACATCACCAGTTCCGCTTGAATGCTACACTGCGGCAATTAAAAGTATTTAATTCGCAATTGACTAACTTAAAACCCGAACGCACACTGCTGAGCCGTGCTGAATATTTTATTAATGAATGGAAAGGATTATTGCAGGGAAACATATTGTATGAAGTAGGTAGCGGGCAGGAGCAGCGTCGTGACTTTTCTTATTTTGAAGTACCGGCAGGGCAAGGTGAGTTTACATGGAATGATTATAATAGCGATGGCATTCCCCAGCTTAATGAATTTGAAATAGCACAGTTTCGTGATCAGGCACGCTACATCAGGGTATTTACACCCACGCTTGATTTTATAAGGTCTAATTACAACCAGTTTAACTACAGTTTAAATCTCAATCCCAAGGCGGTAATTGATGTAAATAAAGCAAAACCATTTCCAAAATTCATCAGTCGCCTGAGTACACAAAGCAGTATGCAGATTTTTAAAAAAGAAATATCCAATAAAGATTTTACACTGGATCCGTTTAAGCGGCCGGAGCAGGACACCAGTCTTATTTCACTCACATCGATTATTTCCAATACTTTGTTTTTTAACCGTACCAGCAGTGTGTGGGGCTTTGAACTAACGCATCTGCAAAGTATAAACCGTTCTATTCTTACCTATGGTTTGGAAACAAGAACGCTCCGTGAAATTTCCAACCGTTTGCGCTGGAACCTGAATAAAAATTTTGCTTCTCAAATGAATATCCGCTTTATTAAAAATGAATTGCAAACACCTTCCTTTGGCAACAGGAATTTTAATATTGATCAGTTAACCGCCGAACCCATTGCCAGCTACCAGCAGGGAACCAAATATCGCTTTTCACTGAGCTACAAATACGAAGGAAAAAACAATACTGACGGTGCAAAAGAAAGAGCTACCATTCATTCATTGATTGCAGAAGCACGTTACAATGTCTTAAGCAGCAGCACCATTAACGGACGTTTTCAGTTTTCTACCATTGACTTCACGGGTCAAACCAATACTACTGTTGCCTTTATTATGCTCGATGCCTTACTGCCCGGCAAAAACTATTTATGGAATTTAGATTTCACCAAACGCCTGGCAAACAATATGGAAATTAATTTTCAATATGAAGGAAGAAAGCCGGGAACGGGAAGAACTATTCATACTGGAAGGGCAGGGGTGCGGGCGTTGTTTTGATAACGGTGAAACAGGTTTGTTACCATCTGTTTGTACTTGAACTAAAAGCTGTAGAAATAATTACTTAATTACTCTAAATCCCTTTGGCTATTGTATACAAAAGCAATTTATTACTATTTAATGTCTTTCGGGTAAATAATTCAATTTCATTAACCTAATCATCTTCCTTCTCCACATCTTTCACATCTTCAGGAATACTTACAAGCACCTTATCAATACGGTGGCCGTCCATATCAATGATTTCAAATCTAAAGCCTTTCCATTCAAAATTTTCTCCGGCATGTGGAATGCGTTCCAGTTCATGCAGTATAAAACCGGCCATGGTGTCAAACTCCTGTTCGCCTTCGTTCATCCATTTCAAACCGGGCGAGGAAATTATAAAATTGAATCTGGGCATCCACAAGGTAAGTACCATCTTCACGCTGTACAATTTCATATTCATCAATATGCGGTTCAGGAATATCACCCACAATGGCTTCCAGAATATCATTAAGGGTTATCATACCCTGTACACTTCCGTATTCATCTACAATAAAGGCACTGTGTATTTTCCTTTCTTTAAATTTTTCCAGCAGTTGGTAAGCGCTGTTGTTTTCCGGTACAAACAAAGCAGGCTTCATTAAATCTTTAAATAAAGTAAAATCATCTTCCACATACAAATCTTTAATACTCACTATACCTTTAATGGCATCCAAATCACCATCGCAAATGGGATAGAGGGAGTGTGGTTCAGATATGATTTTTTCTTTTATGCTTATTTCATTGTCATTTAAATCAAACCAAATGATGTCATTTCTGTGTGTCATTAAAGAGGTGATGTTTCTGTCGCCAAGATGAAACACCCGTTCAATAATTTCCTGCTCCGCTTCTTCAATAGTACCCTGCTCGGTTCCTTCGCTGATGATGGCTTTGATTTCTTCTTCCGTAACCTGATTGTCAGTAGCAGCTTTGATATTTAAAACTGTAAAAAGAATTTTGGGAATAATATTGAGCAGCCACACAATAGGATGAGTGAACCATGCAAAAGCCCTCATCGGTCTTGCTACAAGTGTGGCAATACGTTCAGCATTCATCAATCCCAAACGTTTGGGAATTAACTCGCCCAGTACAATGGAAAGAAACGTAACAATTACCACAATGATGCCTGTAGCAATTGATTCAGCATAGGGTTTCAATAGTTCTATCTTCTCAATAAAAGGTTGCAGATCATCACTGAATTTTTCACCGGAATATACACCCGTTAAAATAGCTATGAGTGTAATGCCAATTTGTGCTGCTGATAAAAAGATCTCCGGGTTTTCGGCCAGTTGAAGGGCAGTTCTTGCATTCCTGTTACCTTTATTTGCCCATGTTTCTAACCGTGATTTACGGGCAGAAACAAGTGATATTTCAGCAATTACAAAAAGAGCATTCAGTAAAATAAGTCCGAATAATATTATTATTTCTGTCATGGTTGTGGGTGCAAATCTACAAATACTTGTACAAGTAGGGTTTTCAGTTTAAAACAAGACCGCCAAATTGCTTTTTACAGATTCTGGCGGTAACCCATCCTGTAAAGCAACCGAATGCTGCACCACCCGCTATATCCATTGGAAAATGAGCGCCTACATATACCTGAGCATAACATACAAGAGCTGCCCACAAAAAGGCCAGCCAAACCCAGGGCTTACCAAAATGTTTCATGGTTTGATATATAAACATCGATAAACCAAAATGGTTAGAAGCGTGGCTGGATACAAAACTAAACCCTTCAGAACAGCGGATGAGCATACGTGCAGTTTCTGAAGTAACACCATCCATACACGGGCGTGGACGTTCAAAAAACTGTTTTATTACCTGATGGCTGATGAGGTCTGTTAATGCAAATGTGGCTAAGAAAAATAAAATCCACCAGAGGGCATACTTCTTAAAATTAATAACAACAAATACCAGTAAAAACATATATACAGGTACCCATGTATATTGATTTCTCACAAAGGGCAAAACCACATCAAATACAGAATTGCTCCATGTTTGATTTATGGTGCTAAAGAATTGCCTGTCTGCTTGTAGTAGGGGTTCCAGCATATGCTCAAATATAACTGACCATTCCTGTAAAACTGCTGCAGGGCAATGAAAAGTTTTTAATTTAGCAGCTCTTGCTTAAGGAAATGGGGAAAAAACTGAAATTTACGCCGGTGGCACGCTGGGTGCTGCAGTTATTTTTTATACTGCTGATGGCTTTTACATTACTCAGGTTAATTACGTTTATCAGTTTTAAACCTGCACATCTTTCATTGGCAGATGCGGCGCCTTCTTTTTTGCTGGGTTTGCGGTATGATGTGCGCTGGATTTGTATTGCACTTGCTCCTTTATTATTACTGGGCAGTATCCCGTGGTTTTCACCTTTTATTTCAGCTAAAGCAAAAACATTCTGGCTTGTTTATTTAGTTCTTATTACTTCTTTTATTTTCATCTTTTTTGGGGCAGATTTCGGGCATTTTGATTATGTGGAAACAAGGCTTAACGCCAGTGCTTTAAACTTCCTCGAAGACTTTGGCATTTCCATGAAGATGTTATGGCAATCGTACCCGTTGTTCTGGATTTTTACTGTATTATCACTTATAGTTTATGCTATTTACCGTTTGTATAAATGGACACACCGTAATCTGGATGAATTGCAAGAAGATACTGCATATTTTAAACCCTTGCGTACACTCTGGCTCACAGCATTTATTTTTATAGGTATTTGCGGTAATAATCCGGTAAAGCCTCTGAAATGGAATGATGCCTTTCAGCTGGGCGATAACTTTAAGGCTTACCTGGCACTAAATCCGTTACAAAACTTTTTTACCACTTTAAAATTCAGGCAACCATTTGCTGATGATGGCAAGGCAAGACAACACAGCAACCTGATTAAGCAAATGATGGGCATAAACCTTACAATTGACGGATTGAATTTTAAGCGAAGGGTAGTTTATCCGCAGGCTGCAAAAAAAATGAATGTAGTGTTGGTTATCTGCGAGTCGTTCAGTATGTATAAAAGCAGTTTAAGTGGAAATAAACTCAATACAACTCCCTATTTTGAACAGTTGAGCAAAGAAGGATTGTTTTTTAATCATTGTTTCTCTCCGCATTTTGGTACCGCAAGGGGTGTGTTTAATTTGCTCACCGGTATTCCTGATGTACAGCTGAGTAAATTTTCTACCCGTAACGAACGTGCCATAAACCAACACACCATCATCAATGATTTTACGGATTATAGTAAACTCTACTTTATTGGTGGTAACAGTGAGTTTAACAACTTTAAAAGATTACTGATAAATAACATCAAAGGATTGCAGTTGTATGAAGAGGGAATGTATAATAGTAAACCTTTTAATGTATGGGGCATCAGCGATAAAAACTTATTTGCTGAAGCCAGCACCAGGCTGAATGAAGAAAAAAAACCATTCTTTGCAATTATACAAACAGCAGATAATCACCGCCCGTTTGTAATACCTGAGGAAGATGAACCTTATGTTGATAACAGAAAGTTTACAGATGAAGAATTGAAAAATAATGGCTTTGCATCACAAGATGAGTTTACAGCCTTTGCTTATACAGACTATTGCATACGCCGGTTTATGGAAGAAGCAAAACAACAGTCGTGGTTTAACAATACACTGTTTGTATTTGTGGGCGATCATGGTGTAAAAGGTGATGCAGGTGCTTTGTATCCCACCGCATGGACCAATGAACGTCTTACGGATGAGCATGTACCCTTGCTTTTTTATGCACCCCTACTGTTAAAGCCTGAGTTAAGAAGCGAAGTGGTGAGCCAGACTGATGTATTGCCCACCATTGCAGGATTGCTGCAGCAACCGCATACTAATACTACATTGGGCAGAGATTTACTCCGTAAAAAAACAGATGATTTTGCTTTTATCATTCATCATGATGAAGCTAAGATTGGTATTGTTAACAATAATTTTTATTATGTTCTCAATATGAATTTAAAGAAAGATACGCTGGTTCCTGTACGGTTTAACAGCCCGGTATTATCATTACAAGAATATGAGCATACAAAACTTACAATGGCTGCCCAAACTATAGCACTTTATGAAACAGCACAGTGGATGTTACTGAACAACCAAAAGCAAAAAGTAATTACACAATAACACATTTTTAATTTGAGAAAACAACCTGCCATAACTTAAGTGCTTAGGTTGTTCCGGTAAATCCGGTTACATTCTTTAGCTGTTCCATAACATTAAAAATAATTGGGCAGCGGTCGTAATGCATCATTACTGTAAACAACCGTTGGGTAAACTGTGGAAGATGAAGTGCAGGAAATTCTCTGCAGCCCGCAAAACGCACTTCATATATAGTACATTTGTTTTCATTCAGAAAATGACAGGGCATGCTGTTCATTATCATAAGTTCATGACTTCCTTTTTCTACATAGCGAGCATCAAAATCAGCTCTGCTCATATGCAGATGTACAGAGGCACGATCAGCTTCACCGGGTGTAATATTTACCATTAAACTTTTGCAGCAGTTACCGCACTGCGT
>CAYPBV010000060.1:0-15494 GCA_964409025.1 uncultured Chitinophagaceae bacterium
TAGCAATACCATTCATATGATTGTTGTGGGACCTGAAGATCCATTAGTGAACGGGGTATATGATTATTTCAAAGCGGCACATATGGCCAATCCGTTTACAGATGGCTGGCTGGGTGTTATTGGTCCCGGTGCTTATGCGGCGCAGTTAGAAGGAAGTAAGGCATTTGCCAAAGAATTTATGATGCGGCACAACATTCCAACAGCTGCATACAAAGAATTTACAGCAGATACGTTTGAAGAAGGAAAACATTATATACTCAATCATTCGCTCCCCATTGTATTAAAAGCTGATGGATTGGCTGCCGGTAAAGGCGTTATTATTTGCCAAAATCATCTGGAAGCAGTTACTGAATACGAAATGATGCTGCAGCATTCCAAATTTGGTGAAGCAAGTAAAAAAGTAGTGGTGGAAACATTTTTAACAGGGATTGAGCTGAGTGTTTTTGTACTTACTGACGGGAAAGATTATGTACTCCTGCCGGAAGCCAAAGATTACAAACGAATAGGCGAAGGTGATACAGGTTTAAACACAGGAGGCATGGGTGCTGTAAGCCCGGTGCCGTTTGCAGATGCTGCATTTATGCAGAAAATTGAAGAGCGGATTATAAAACCCACAATTAATGGATTGCACAATGAAAAAATTGAGTACAGGGGCTTTATATTTTTTGGATTAATTAAAGTGGGCGATGAACCATTTGTTATAGAATACAACTGCCGCATGGGTGATCCTGAAACGGAAGTGGTAATGCCCCGTCTGCAATCAGATATAGTAGTGTTGTTTGCAGCTGCTGCAAAAAGCGAACTTAAAGCAACGCAGATCATAAAAGATTCACGCTTTGCTGTTACTGTAGTGGCAGTGAGTGGTGGCTATCCCGGTGATTTTTTAAAAGGGTATGAAATTGAAGGGCTGCAAAACCCCAATACGCAGGCACTCATTTTTCATGCAGGTACTGCTATGGAAAATGATAAAATTGTAACCAATGGCGGCAGAGTGCTGGCAGTAACTTCATTTGGAAATACGGTAACTGAAGCAGCAAATGCCAGCAAAGAAGTTTTAAAGGGAATCACCTTCAAAAAAATGTATTACAGAAATGATATTGGCTATGAATTTAACCAGCCTTTATAAACGGAAAAACCTTTAGCAGCACCTGAAGTTTATACCTCTTTTTTTCATTGAGAAAATTGAAAAGCATTAAAAGAAAGCTTTTCATTAAAAAAAGTTGATAAAAATCTTCTTCGGCAAGGTTTTGGCTTTGTTATTTCCAATATTTTCTCTCACATTTGCAACATCTATTTCTAAATTTATTTTCCTCTATAAAAAATGGGACTTTTCAACTTCTTTACGCAGGATATTGCCATTGATCTTGGCACTGCCAATACACTTATTATTCACAATGATGAAATTGTTGTGAACGAACCTTCCATTGTAGCGCTTGACCGCAATAATCCCAAAAACGTTTTGGCGGTTGGTAAAAAAGCGTTGATGATGCATGAAAAAACACATGAAAGTATACGTACGGTTCGCCCGTTAAAAGATGGTGTAATTGCAGACTTTAACGCTGCTGAGCTCATGATTCGTGAACTTATCAAACTTGTATATAACAAAAAACCATTGTTTGCCCCCAAATGGCGTATGATGATTTGCATACCCAGCAGCATTACGGAGGTAGAAAAGCGTGCCGTGCGTGACAGTGCCGAACAGGCAGGAGCACAGGAAGTTTATCTCCTGCACGAGCCTATGGCGGCTGCTCTTGGTATTGGCATTGATGTGGAAGAACCCGTGGGTAATATGATTGTGGATATTGGTGGTGGTACTACCGGCATCACCGTAATTGCATTGGCAGGTATTGTGTGCGACCAAAGTATACGTATAGCAGGTGATGAGTTTACGGCAGATATTATGGAAGCGCTGCGCCGTTATCATAGTTTGCTTATAGGTGAGCGTACAGCTGAACAAATTAAAATACAGATTGGCAGTGCCATGAAAGATTTGGATAACCCGCCGGATGATATTCCTGTAAACGGTCGTGATCTTGTAACCGGTATTCCCAAGCAAATCATGGTGAGCTATCAGGAAATTGCTGAAGCATTGGATAAAAGCATTTTCAAAATTGAAGAAGCTATTCTCAAAGCCCTTGAAATGACACCCCCTGAACTGGCTGCTGACATATACCGCCGTGGTATTTACATTACAGGTGGTGGTGCCTTGCTTCGTGGGTTGGATAAACGCCTGACACAAAAAATTAAATTGCCTGTTCATATAGCAGATGATCCGTTAAAGAGTGTGGTGCGTGGTACAGGCATAGCATTGAAAAATTATAACCGTTATCCGTTTGTAATGCGCAACTGATGATGTTGTATCGTTTAAGGGTTTAAGAGTTGAATGGTTTTACTGATTATAGCCCAACTTTTAAACCCTTAAACCTTTCAAACCTTTCAACTTTTTTCTGTGCGAAATCTTTTCGCTTTCATACGCCGGTTTTCAGTTTTACTCTTCTTCCTTTCACTGGAAGTGGTTTGCATCAGTCTTCTGGTAAGCTATAATAAATTTCACCAGGCAAAGTATATGGATGCTGCCGGTGAAATAACAGGCAGTTTACAAACCAGGTATGCTGATGTGCAGCATTTTTTTAATCTCAAAAAAGAAAATGAAGCGTTAAGACGTAAGTTGAATGAATTGCAAAATCAACTGCCCCAAAATTTTCAAAGTGCGGATTCCTCCTCACGAATTGTTACGGATTCCATTCCCATGGATACCACCGGCGAACGCCGCAGGTATTTGTATATGGATGCGCTGGTGGTAAACAATAGCATTTCATTGCCCAACAATTACATTACACTGCATCGTGGAAGTAAACAGGGCATAGAACCTGCAATGATTGTTTTAAGTCCTGATGGTGCTGTGGGCGTAGTAATGGATGTAAGTGAAAACTTTGCAACAGTTATGAGCATGCTGCATAAGCAAAGCCGTATAAGTGCCAGTTTAAAAAAATCGGGTGAAAGTGGAAGAATAGAATGGGATGGCACTGTGCCCAACAGGGTACAACTCAGAGATATTCCCAAAAGTGTAAAACTGAGCAAAGGCGATACCGTTTTAACCAGCCGCTATTCTGATTTTCCGCCCGGCATTATGATTGGCATAGTTGAGAAAGTTATTCCGGAGCAAAGCAGCAATAATTATCTCATTCATGTAAAAACCGCAGTTGATTTCAGTCGCCTGCAGAATGTGTTTGTAGTAAAAAATCTGCAACGTCCTGAGCAAAAAGGATTGGAACAACGATTGGAGCAAAAAAAGAAATGAGTAACCTCTTACGTTATATCATCCGTTTTATACTGCTCATATTGACGCAGGTGTTTGTGTTGTACCAAATTCCGCCATTGCATCAGTATGTAACGCCCTTACTGTATTTTATCTTTATACTTTGGTTACCGTTTAATATTGGGCGCAGTCAATTGCTTATTGTGTCATTTATTACAGGATTAACGTTGGATTTTTTTACCAAAACACCGGGTATGCATGCAGCCGCCTGTGTGCTCATTGGTTATATCCGTCCTTTTATAATTAATATCATAGTACCGCAGCAGGGCGCTGAGTTTAATTACCGGGAGCCAAGTGCAACAGCATTGGGTAATGCTCAATACATTATTTATGTAGTGGTACTCACCTTATTGCATCATGGAGCTTTGTTTACCATTCAGGCTTTTCAATTTGGCAATATTTTATATTTAGTTTTTAAAACATTAGGTGCGGCTATCATCAGTTTTATTTTAATTTTAATTGTGGAAATTGTTTTTGCACGCAAACAGAAATTTATTACCAATACCTGATAACGTTTCTGAAAAACCAGTAAGGCTATGGCCGTTTTCAATCAATCAAGACAGGTTACCATACAGTTGCTATTTGCAGTGGTGTTTGGCATTATGCTCATACGCCTGGCTTCCCTGCAATTATTTTCAAGTAAATATGACAAGCTGGCCACAGATCAGGCTATTCTTCGTAAAGTAGTTTATCCTGCCCGTGGAATTATTTTTGACCGTAAGGGTAAAGCCATTCTGGACAACCGAACCATGTATGATTTGATGGTAACACCATCACAATTACGTGGCGCCAATATTGATACATCTTCTTTATGCCGCATTTTGGGAATTGACACCGCAGAGTTTAATAAACGCATACTTACTGCTATCATTAAAAACTCCCGCAACCGTCCGTCTGCTTTTGAAATACTCCTTACACCGGAGAAGTATGCACGTATCAATGAAAATCTTTTCCGTTTTCAACCGGCTTTCTTTTTACAGGAACGGCCCATCCGTGGTTATCCTTACAACGCTGCTGCTCACATACTGGGTTATGTAGGCGAAGTGGACAGCAGTATGCTCAAACGCTCCAACTTTTTTTACCAGATGGGTGATTATGCCGGCAGGAGTGGTCTTGAAAATTTTTACGAAAAAGTGCTGATGGGGCAACGGGGTATTCAATACATCCTTCGTGATAATTTTAACAGGCCAATCGGGGCCTATGAAAACGGACAGTTTGATACTGCTTCTGTAGCAGGCCGCCATCTCAATACCTACATTGATATAGAAGTACAGCAACTGGCTGAAAAATTATTGAGCAATAAAGTAGGGAGTGTAGTGGCTATTGAACCCAATACAGGAGGTATTATTGCTATGGCCAGTGGTCCCAGTTTTGATCCTAATGAATTAACCGGGCCCGAAGCAAGAAAAAATTTCAGTGCGTTATTTGTTGATCCTGCTTCGCCTTTGCTTAACAGGGGTATGCAGGGGGTATACCCTCCCGGATCTACTTTTAAACCTTTGGGCGGACTTGTAGCTCTTGATGAAGGATTAATAACACCTTCCTTTGGTTATGCATGTTATGGCAATTATGGTCCATGTGGCCGTCCAAAATGTACACACGCAGGCGGAGGGCACGCTGCTAATCTAAAACTGGCCATCGCCAATTCATGCAATGCATATTTTGCCGATGTATTTCGTAAAGCCATTGATAATCCACGATACAGAAGCGTGGAAAAAGGTATTGTAAAATGGAAAGAGTATATGAGCGGGTTTGGATTGGGGCATCGCCTGGGAGTTGACCTGCCAGGCGAATACAGCGGCTTCATTCCTGATACAACACGTTATAACAATCCAAAAATATTCGGTAAAAACAGGTGGAACTCCTGCACCATTGCATCTCTCGGCATTGGTCAGGGTGAAATACAGGCCACGCCTTTGCAAATGGCCAATGCTATTTGTTTAATTGCCAATAAAGGCTGGTATTATCCGCCACACTTTGTAAAATCTATTGATGGCGAAACAGCAGAAGATACCTTGCTCAACAAATACCGTCAGAAAATAGCACCGCTCCATATTCCGGACAGTGCTTACCAGGCAGTAATTGATGGAATGGAAATGGTAGTAACAAACGGTACAGCACGCAATGCAAAAATTGATGGTTTTAATGTTTGTGCAAAAACAGGCACCGTTGAAAACTACTTCCGCAAAGTGAAGCAAAAGGATCATTCCTTCTTTGTGGCCTTTGCACCCAAGGAAAATCCTAAAATTGCAGTGTGCGTGGTAGTAGAAAATGGAGGATTTGGTGCTACATGGGCCGCACCCATAGCATCGCTCATCATGGAAAAATTTTTAAGAGATTCCATTGCAGGTGATAAACGTAAGTCGGAGGTAGAGCGTATTGCCAATGCATCTATCATTCCTGCACGTATTAAGTATGAACGCTTCAAACGTGATTCTATAAAGCAGGTAAAAGATTCTTTAATACGCATCAAGCTGGAACGGGAGCAGCAGGCACGTATTGATTCTGCCAATATAACGTTTATGTTGGATGACCCTGCTTCATATCCTGTACGGATACCCGAAAAGAAAAAGCCGGAACGGCTGCATACCGAAATTGCTTTCTTTGACAACAGAAGACTGATTCAATCATTTGGCAAACAGTTAAACGTATGACACAAAAACCTGAGCGTATAGGTGGTGGCATTGATTCAACATTGGTACTCCTGTATTTTGTACTGGTGTTCATTGGGTTTATTGCTATTTTTTCTGTTGAGTACCGTTCGGCTGATTCAATTACACAATCACTTTTAGAGTTGAAAAAAAGCTATGCCAAGCAACTGTTATTTATAGGCATCAGCACACTGGTGGCATTATTTATATTGCTTATTGACAGTAAGTTTTTTACCACGGTTGCCAATTTGCTTTATCTGTTTGGCATCCTGCTTATGCTGCTCACGTTTGTAATTGGTAAAGATATTTCAGGATCTAAATCATGGATAGCACTGGGTGGTGGTTTTAATTTACAGCCTGCTGAGTTGTGCAAAGTGTTTACCGCTTTGGCATTGGCCAAATATTTAAGCCGGCAGGATGTAGAGTTTACCAATTTTCGTTCGCACCTCATCGCCATGGGTATTACACTGGTACCCGCATTGCTTTCCATTGCACAAAAAGAAACGGGATTGGCACTTGTTTACTTTTCTTTCTTTTTAGTAATGTATCGTGAAGGGTTGCCGCCTGTTTATCTCATATTTGGTTTTTCTGTGATTGCATTGTTTGTTACGGCCATAGTTCTGGAAATGATTCCTTACAGTATCATGATAGGTATAATTGCTTTCATAGCATCATACATGATGTGGCGGCAGATCAAACGCAATTTTGTTTTAATGATCGTCATTGTTTTTGCAGGTATTACAACAATCGGTTTTAAATATTTTGTAGACAATATTGTGTTTGACAAAATCATGAAACCTTATCAGTCTGAGCGTGTGCTTAATCTATTTGGGAAAAATTATGAACCTAAAAGCCCTGAACGTATTGCTCAATTTGAAGCCGATAAAGCCAAGGGAAAGAAAAAAGATTATACCTACAATGTAAAGCAATCAAAAATTGCCATTGGCTCCGGTGGATTTTTGGGTAAAGGTTTTTTAAAAGGTGTTACTACACAAGGCGAGTTTGTGCCGGCACAAAACACTGATTTTATTTTTACTGCCATTGCTGAAAGTTTTGGTTTTTGGGGTAGTGCATTACTGCTTATTGTTTATTTCCTGTTTTTGATGCGCACCATTAAACTGGCAGAACGGCAACGGAGCACGTTCAGCAGGGTGTATGCTTATAGTGTGGCCAGTATTTTGTTCTTCCATGTGTTTATCAATATTTGTATGACCATCGGGCTCATGCCGGTAATAGGCATTACGCTGCCCTTGCTCAGCTATGGAGGATCCTCCATTGTTACCTTTACCATCCTCATTTTTATTATGTTACGTTTTGATGGCAACAGGCAAATGGTGCTGCGGTAAACATTTGGATTAATTATCTAAAATGAAGCAGCTGATTGTTAATTCGGGGAAATGCAAACCTTTTCGACTCAATATTGTTATCTTCTCATAACTCCTTGACATGAAAAAGTTTCTGTGCACTTTCTACCTTCCTGAAGAACTGGAAGAAAGCTTTTGGGAAGAAATACCCGGCCATCGTAAATACATCAATTCTTTAATGGATGCAGAAACAATTGTTACCTACTCAGTTAATACTACCCGTACAAAAGGTTGGGTGGTGATCAATGCTAAAACAAAGCAGGAAGCACAACGTATTATTGAACGCTTCCCCATCCGTAGATTCATTAAGTATGAGCTGGATGAATTATTTCTTTTTGATTCCATGATTGGTGCACCCAGATTGGTGTTAAACTAATCAATCACGGTATCTTTGCAGCATGAAAATTATTCCGCTTTCTGAAGGCAGTTTTACAGTTGACGGCACCAAAAAATTTGTTCCATTTGACGATAGAAAAGATGATATCAAGGCCAGACCGCCCGGTTCCCTGCTGGTAGAAGTACAGCCTTTTGTCATCATAACCTCCAATGATATTTTGATTTTAGACACCGGTTTGGGTTTTACCAATCCGGATGGCACCTTACAGATACATCAAAATTTAATTGACGCCGGTATTAATCCACTTGATGTTACCAAAGTATTGATGACGCATTTGCATAAAGATCATGCAGGCGGCGTAAGTAAAGAAGATGCTGTACTGCAAAAACGTTTCTTAAGTTTTCCTAATGCCACTTATGTGGTGAATAAACAGGAGCTGGAAATCGCTTTGAGTAAGCTGTCTAAATCCTACGTAATGGAAGATGTAACAGCGTTAACTGAAACCGATAAACTGGAACTCGTAGAAAGTACAGGTACCATTGACGGATACATTCATTATGAGTGGACGGGTGCACACAGTCCCTGGCACCAGGCATTTTGGATTAAAGAAGAGAATGAAACTGTATTCTTTGGTGGCGATGTGGCCCCACAACTCATGCAGATGAAAACCAAGTTTGTAACCAAGTATGATTTTGATGGAAAGCTGGCCGCTGATTTAAGGATGAAGTGGTGGCAGCAAGGCCATGAAGAAGGCTGGACTTTTTTGTTTTATCATGATATTAAAACGCCGGTGTATAGAGCCATTGGCAGTTAAGCGCCTATCCCCAACCTCTCCACCGCTACCTGTGCCGCAATCTGACTGGCATCTTTTTTATTAAATGCTTTTCCTTCAGCAATGGATTCACCATCAACTACTGCTGCCACGGTAAACAAGCGTCGGCCATTTTCAATGCGCTCATCCATGGTTTCAAACTCCAGCACTTTACCATTTTTATTGGCCCAGCCATAGAGTTTGTTTTTATGATTGATTTCCAAAGCTTCCAAATCATCCATGTACAAATGCGGGATGATGATGTTTTTATTGATCCATCGCTTTGTTTTGTTATAACCAAGGTCTAAGTAAATAGCACCCAATAATGCTTCCAGTGTATTACCAAAGATTTGAGAAATTTTAAGTGAGTTGTCTCCTTTATTGTAAAGTGTGATTTTTTTCAAACCCATCTTCAAAGCAATATCATTGAGCGTGGCACGGTTTACCATTTTACTGCGCATCTCGGTTAAAAAACCTTCGCCTTTGTAAGGGTAACGTTTAAATAAGTAATCAGCTACAACGGAACTTAATACAGCATCGCCCAAAAATTCCAGGCGCTCATTGTTTTGATCATTGCCTTCTTTTACGGAGCGGTGGCTCAATGCGGTTTTGTACAATTGAATATTACCGGGAGCGTATCCTAACACATTCCGGAGATTGCTTTCGAATTTATTGCTGGCAGGTAGTATTTGCCGGATGAGGTTCCGCATAATTTGGTTGAACGTACAAAGTGATTTTACACCTTGCGCTCAAAACTAAATGAAATATAGCATTCAGTTAAGGTGCAGTGATTTCAACTTATTAACGCATGTTGAAACTATTACCTTTTCCTGATGCAGCAAAATGAATTACCGTTTGAATTTCTTTACAATTACAGAAGCATTGTGGCCACCAAATCCAAACGTATTGCTCAGTGCAGCACGTACTTCACGCTTTTGTGCTTTGTTGAATGTGAAGTTGAGTTTGGGGTCCAGTTCCGGATCATCTGTAAAATGATTGATGGTAGGCGGTACGGTATCATGTACCACACTCATGATAGCAGCAATGGCTTCTAATGCACCTGCTGCACCCAGACAGTGACCCGTCATAGATTTAGTAGAAGAGATATTAAGGTTGTAAGCATGGTCGCCAAATACACCCAGGATGGCTTTGGTTTCTGCAATATCACCAAGCGGTGTGGAAGTGCCATGTACATTGATGTAATCAATTTCATCTGCCTGCATACCTGCATCGGCCAATGCTGTTTTCATCACATTCAATGCACCCAGACCTTCAGGATGAGGAGCCGTGATATGATGGGCATCTGCAGTAGCACCGCCACCGGCAATTTCACAATAGATTTTTGCACCACGTGCCAAAGCATGTTCCAGTTCTTCCAGTACAAGCATTCCTGCACCTTCGCCCATCACAAAACCATCACGCTCTTTATCAAACGGACGGCTGGCTGTTTTGGGATCATCATTGCGTTCGCTCAACGCTTTCATGGCATTAAAACCACCCACACCGGCAGCACTGATAACGGCTTCGCTTCCGCCTGTTAAAATAATATCTGCTTTTCCCAAACGGATATTATCAAAGGCATCAATAATAGCATTGGTAGAGGATGCACAAGCACTCACTACGGCATAGTTGGGTCCACGAAGGCCATGACGCATGGATATTTGCCCGGCGGCAATATCCAATATCATTTTTGGAATAAAGAACGGATTGAAACGGGGCGTACCATCGCCCTGTGCAAAGCCCACCACTTCTTCCTGAAAGGTAATTAAACCGCCGATGCCGCTGGCAAAGATGACACCGGCACGGTCAGCATTAATAGATTCCTTATTCAGTCCGGCATCTTTCATTGCCTGATCGCTCACAATAAGCGCAAACTGGGTAAATCGGTCAATTTTACGGGCTTCCTTTTTGTCGAGGTATTGGGTAGGCTCAAAATCTTTTACCTCACAGGCAAACCGTGTTTTAAACTTTGAACAGTCAAATTGCTTGATGAAATCAGCGCCGGAAACACCATTAACCAGTCCCTCCCAATATTCATCAAGAGTTTTGCCTAATGGTGTTATGGCACCAATTCCGGTAACTACTACACGTTTTAATTGCATAAGTTGTTGCCTGGAGTAAAGAGGATTTTATCAGTCCATATGGACTAACAATGATTACTTAGCGTGTTCTTCCAGATAAGTGATTGCCTGACCAACGGTTGTGATGGTTTCAGCCTGCTCATCGGGGATAGAAATGTTGAACTCTTTTTCAAATTCCATGATCAGTTCAACTGTGTCTAATGAATCAGCGCCTAAATCGTTTGTAAACGAAGCTTCAGGGTTTACTTCTGATTCTTCAACACCTAACTTGTCAACGATGATTTTTTTAACTCTTGATGCGATGTCTGACATTGCTTTAAATATTTGGTTACAGGCTGCAAAAATAGAGGTTTTCTTTAATTAGCAAGGGATTGCCTTAAAATGTATGAACCATCACAGATTGAGCCGTTTTTTAAGCAAGGCTGCATGACCAACGCTTGTTTGTATTTCGGTAAAATCCTGTATCTTGTTAACTCCGTTTAGAACCAACGCTTATGGCATTAAAACAACTCGTTCATGGCTCACCGGAATACCGGCAAATGATTCAACTTCGGTATGAAATTCTTCGTAAACCCCTTGGCCTTGATTTTAATGAGGAAGATTTAGAAAAAGAGAAAGATGACATTTTAATTGGTGTGTTTGATGACGATGAAATGCAGGCTTGTTGTGTACTTACCAAAACGGATGCACATACGGTGCGGCTACGGCAAATGGCGGTGAGCAAAAAGCTGCAGGGTAAAGGTATTGGCGCTACATTGATGAATTTTGCTGAAAACCTGGCCCGTGATTATGGCTTTAAAAAACTTACGATGCATGCCCGTAAAGTAGCTATGGGTTTCTATGAAAAACAAGGCTACAAAGTGGTGGGTGATGAGTTTATGGAAGTTACCATTCCGCATTATATCATGGAAAAGAAACTGGTTTAGCAGCATTCAATTACATTTTTGATGGTTAACCCTTATGCTTTAAACAATACTTTGGTATTATACTTGTTTTTAGCTGTATTGCTCTATTTTGAGCAATTAAAAAACCCATCCTTATGAAACTGAAGTTTTGTATTGTTTTACTGTTAACTGTTATTGTTTTAAGTTCCTGCTCAAGGTCCATAACTCCTTTTGAAGCTGCCAATGGCAAACGCCATTCCGGAAAATGTTTAAGAATCAGATAAAAAAACCCTGTTGTTACTAAGGGTCGTTTTTACGGGATATATTGAAAAAAAATTTTCCAACAATTCAAAATAGCGGTTCTTCGCCCAATCAAAGATTAGTTAACTTGCTGGCCTTCTTAACTACTAATCATGATTTTGATGAACCGTTTTTTTATTTCTGCTTTCTTATTATTAATACTTAACAGCACACAGGCACAGTTAATAAGTGGCCCTATGCTTGGTCCTGTTGAATTAAGAACAGCCAAAATATGGATTGAAGTAGAACCCGGTACCAATACAGTGCTTCAATACTGGAAAAAGGGTGATGTAAAATCAGTAAAGACTCTTGAAAAAAAATCAAACAGGGATGATTGGTTTTCTCCATTAGTGTTTGATGTGGTTGGTCTTGATATTAACACTACCTATGAGTATCGTTTTTTCTTCAACCAAAAAGTAAATACACTGCCGGCACGGGCAGATGGAAGTTTTACTACAAAAGATTTATGGCAGTGGCGCAAACCGGCTCCTGACTTTTCATTTCTCACAGGCTCCTGTGCATATTTTAATGAACCTGTATATGATCGGCCGGGTAAACCTTATGGTGGTGATTCATCCATTTTTGAAACAATGGCCAAAGAAAAAGCAGCCTTTATGTTGTGGCTGGGCGATAGCTGGTATACACGAGATGTGGATTATGCTGATAAATGGGGATTGTGGTACAGAGCCAGCCGTGACAGAGCCATGCCGGTATTGCAAAACTTTTTAAAATCAACAACGCAAATTGCTATCTGGGATGATCATGATTATGGCCCCAATGATTATGGCAGTAATTACATTCTAAAAGAAGAATCACGACGGGTGTTTATGAATTATTTTCCCAACACATCCTTTGGTATGAACGGGCAGGGTATTTATTCCATACACAGCTATGGTGATGTAGATGTGTTTATGCTGGACGACCGCTGGTGGCGCAGTGCAGATGCTACTTATGACTCCATAAATGGTAAACCCAATGCTGATAAAGTGATGCTGGGTAAAGAACAAATGCTGTGGTTGAAAAATTCATTATTGTACAGCAGGGCTGCCTTTAAAGTGATTGCGCTGGGCAGCCAGGTCCTCAACCCTGTTTCTCCCTTTGATAAATTTTTAAATTGTCCGGTTGAGTATACTGAGTTAATGAATTTTTTAGCAGCTTATAAAATTAATGGCGTGGTGTTTTTAAGTGGCGACAGGCACCACAGTGAAATCATTAAAGTAAATCGTGAAGGTACATATCCGTTGTATGATATAACAGCATCTCCGCTAACATCCGGCACCCATAGTTTTGGCGGGCCCGAAAAAAATAATCCTTATCGTGTGCTGGGTATTGATGAGAAACAGAATTATACAAAATTCAGTTTTAGCGGAGAGCGCAATAAACGTAAAATGCTTGTAGAATTTTTTGGAATAAAGGGTGCGAAACTGGGAGAATGGAGTATTAACGAAAACGAACTTAAAACACCAAGATAAAATGATACTGGAACATGCAGCAATCTGGACGAATGATTTGGAACGTCTCAAAGATTTTTATATGAAATACTTTGATGCCGTATCCAATGAAAAGTATTACAACCCTGCTAAGGAATTTGAAAGTTATTTTCTTTCATTTAAAAGCGGCGCAAGATTGGAGATTATGAAAATGAAAGATATTCCTGAAAACCAGAATGATACCATCCATAAGCAACATCAGGGTTTGATTCATCTTGCATTTGGTGTTGATACCATGCAGGAAGTTGATGCCAAAGCAAAAGAATTGGCCGATGCAGGATTCAGCATACTAAGCGGTCCACGTAAAACAGGCGATGGTTATTATGAATTTGAAACATTGGATCCAGATCATAACCGCTTAGAGGTAACCGCTCTGTTTTCAGGTAAACAATAGATGTATTTCATGAGTACTCATCCTACTATATCATTTACTTATAACCGCAAGCAGGTGATTCAGGCGTTGCGTTATCATTTTATTTCAAAAAAGGAAATCCGTTTGCTCATCATTTTTGTAAATATTTTTGCCCTGTTTGCAGCGTTGATGTATGGGTTTGATTTTATAAAACCATTAGCCTTACTGCTCAGTTCATTTTTATGGTTTACGCTGATGCTTTCTTTTTGGTTTGTATTGCCCGTAACTGTTTACAAACGTGCTAAAACATTTCAGGATTCCTTTGTGCTTTCTTTCATGGAGTTGTACATGCACATTGAAAATCCAAAAGGAAGTAAAGACTGGAATTATCAGGCCTTTAAATACTTTCTGGAAACGCCCAATTTTTTTCATCTGTACATTGATGATCGTTCCTTCTTCTTAATTCCCAAAGATGCTTTTGAAAACACAGATGATACACATGCTGTAAGATTATTATTACGGGAAAAAATTGGTAATCAACGGTAATTTAAGTTTTATCAATAACATCGTAATCATTCCATCCTGCTGGTGTTACCGGTTATGTTTCTTAAAAAAGTAATTTTACCAAGTAGTTTACTCACTTTTTTAATATCATTTTTATAGTACGATTACCTTTTTCATAAGGTTATGTATTTACCTAAAATAAATCTTACAAATTACTTGCAACCGTAATTTCCGCATATTACATTTGTTTGCGAATAAGAAGTTACCCTTAGAGAACGACAGTATTTACAGCAGATTATTTTAAAATTATACGTACCAACAGACCATCTTATCTGCTTTGTTTCCTCTGGTGTTGCTTCATGTTCAGTTTTATTTACCGTACCTAAAGAGAACAATATGAAAACAGGTTTACTTATTATTAGTTTAGTGGTATTACACGTAATCTCTTTTGCGCAGGCCGGCTCAGAGTTAACTTTTGTTAATCCTGTACACGTAGGCGGAACTCCTTTGAGACAAGGTGCGTCGTATAGGTTTTACAATGTTAAAACAGGAGTGGATGCCATAGTTTTTTTGAAGCGTTTTTCCAGAAACGATATACATATGGCGACAATTGACAACTCTGTTTTTGGATGGGATAAAGCCTTTCAGCCGGAATTTGGCTTGCCGGGTACAGTAGCCCCTTTTCAAAACTGGTTTATAGATTTTGAAGTTACTTTTTATGAAGCAGGAACAAATACAAGAAAAAGATTAGATACTGTTGATTTTACAGCTTTAGACGTTGATGGGGATAATGTCTCTATTAGTGAATACGTAGTTTATGATAGACCAAATTCAATTGTTTTTGCTACTTCAACTGCATTAACCACCAGCCCTGAAGGTTTAATTGGTTCAAATGCCACATGCTTTATTGACAGTATCTCCACTCCTATTATAACTTGCAATCATTGTGGAGGCTCGGGTGTAATTGGGGATATAGAAGATAGTCATTGCGATGGTTCGGGAAAATTGCACTCCGGTTGTTTACATCCTTATCAAGGTATTAGCGGAACAAACGTAAATGGACCTGTTACAAATTTTACAAATATCGATACATCATCTACCCTGGTAATGTCTGTTTACAGGTATCTGAACCGTGACCGTATTAATTTTAGATATGGAGCCAGATCCGGTGCTGCTTCAAGTACTGCCGGCATCCGTTTAAATTCAATGTGGTTCAGACGCTTTAATCTTAACCTTCTCAGTATTTTACCTGTTCATCTTTCTACATTCAGCGTGTCTTTACGTAACTCTAATGTTAATATGCAATGGAACACCGGAAGTGATTTGGATATTAACCAATTTATCATTGAAAGGAGTGTTGATGGCAAAAACTTTACAGAGCGTGGGGTAGTATTAGCAAAA
>CAYPBV010000060.1:15504-19701 GCA_964409025.1 uncultured Chitinophagaceae bacterium
CAAAAAATGAAGCAGTGCACATAGGAAACTATGAGTTTAATGATATAATTACATCCAATCTTCCACCAATAATATATTACAGGCTGCGAATGGAAGGAAATAAAGGTGAAATTACTTACTCAGATATTCGTTTGATCCGCACTGCTAAAAATGAGCCGGATAATGTTCAGATTGTTGCTTATCCCAACCCGGTTACAAACGAACTCAAAATTACAATACCACCGGATTGGCAGAATAAAAACGTTGTATTTGATGTTTATAATGCTAGCGGACAAATGGCAATACACAACCAATATGTTAATGCCGGCCAAACAACCACTTTAAATTTGCAGGCACTTAGCCCCGGTACATATATAATAGCTGTGAGTCATAATGGAAAAAAGAGTACACAACGAATCATTAAACAATAAAAAATGAAACCGCTGAAAAGCGGTTTTTTTAGAAAAATTTGGTTTATAATATAAACATATTTATGTTTGTGATAAATTTACATAAATGCCTCACATACTTATCATCTTATTGTTTCTTTTAACAGGTTTGGGAGCTAAAGCGCAAACTACGATTACGGGTTTGGTTACAGACAATAAAAAGCAACTTGTACAGGGAGCGTCATTAACTATTAAGGGGTCTTACGATGGTGCCACTTCAGATTCAGCCGGTCGTTTTCGGTTTAAATCTTACGAAAAAGGTTCACAAACACTGGTTGTGAGCTGCGTTGGATTTAAAACACTTGAGCTGCCAATAACAATTGAAGGGGCTGAAATGAATATTCCGGTTCAGCTCAAACAGGAAATTACTGAAATGAGCGCAGTAGTTATAACAGCCGGTGCATTTGAAGCCAGCGACCGTAAACGTACAGCAGCAGTTTTAACACCCATTGATATTGTTACCACAGCCAGTGCTAATGCAGATGTAACCGGTGCGTTGAAAACACTGCCCGGTGCCCAGCAGGTAGGTGAGAGTGAAGGTCTGTTTGTACGTGGTGGTACCGCAGCTGAAACAAAAACCTTTATTGATGGTACTTTGGTCAATAACTTCTTTTTTACAGGTGCACCCAATATTGCAGCCCGTGGCCGTTTTTCACCTTTCATTTTTAAAGGAACGGTTTTCAGTACCGGCGGCTACAGTGCTTTGTATGGCCAGGCTTTATCATCTGCACTTATTTTGGAGAGTATTGATTTGCCTGATCAATCTTCTGCCAACCTCAGTGTTACAGTATTGAGCTTAGGCGGCGGTTTTCAAAAACTCAACAAAAAGAAAACAGCCAGTTGGGGTATTAATTATGGTTACTCTAATCTTGATCTGGCTTTTTCACTCATTAAACAGCAACAGGATTACTCAAAATCACCTGGAGGTCATACAGCCGATGCCAATTTCCGAATTAAAACATCCAAGAACGGAATGCTGAAGTATTATGGTTATTACACTTACAATTCACTGGCCTTTACCGTGCCCAGTCTGGATTCATTGGGCTATTTAGATCGTTTCAGTTTAAAAAACGGAAACATGTATCATAATCTTTCCTGGAAAGAGCAGTTAAAAAACAAATGGCGATTGAATGTGGGTGTTTCTTATTCTAACAACAGGGATGATTTACGTTTCGGAATGACGGATGCATCTAAAAATGATGTGGTGCTGGGCAATCTTGGTTTTGTTAAAAATTTTGATCTGGAAAACCGTGGTGATTATTTCAACACCAAGCTGGTGATTGAAAAGAAGTTTAAAGGATTGTCTGCTTTACGTTTTGGAACAGAATACAACCACAGCAAAGACCGCATCAACTTTATTGCAGTAAACGGACAACGTTTTCCTTCCACCATCAAAGAAAATATTTTCTCTTTGTTTGCTGAACAGGATGTTTATATCACTAACAATCTTGCCGGTAAGTTTGGTGTGCGTGCTGAGCGTAGTGAATTGCTGAATCAAAACAATATTGCACCCCGTGTCTCTCTGGCTTATAAAGTGGGTAAAAATGCACAGGCCTCATTAGCATACGGACAATTTTTTCAGAATCCTGAGTTAAGAAATCTGCCTGCAGTGAATCCGCTTAATTTTCAAAAAGCAACACATTACATCGCCCAATATCAAAAAACAACCAATCTCACCACCTTTCGTGTAGAAGCTTTTTACAAAGAATATGATGACCTGGTGAAAACCGGTCTTGTAAATAATCAACCAAGAGCAGTTAGCAATGCGGGCTTTGGTGATGCGAAAGGATTTGAATTATTCTGGAGAGATAAAAAAACCATCAAGAATTTAGACTACTGGATTTCTTATTCTTTTCTTGATACCAAACGTGACTTTGCCAATTTCCCCTTTGCTATTACACCCAACTTTGCTGCAAAGCATACAGCATCTGTGGTAATGAAAAAATTTGTGACGAAGTGGAAAACAAATGTGAACCTTTCTTACAATTTTGCCAGCAGTCGACCTTTCTATAACATTCAGCCTGAAGCAGGTAATACAGGCAAGTTTGTATTTGCAGACAGGGGCATGATTGATCCTTATCACAACGTAAGTTTCGCTCTTAACTACTTGCCAAAGATTGGTAAAAAAGATGCCAAGTCATTTGTAGTATATGTGCTGAGTGTAAGTAATGTATTCAACTTTAAACAGCAGTTTGGTTATAACTATTCTTTCAATGGTCAGCGCCGGCAGGAGATTGTACCACCTTCCCGCCAGTTTATTTTCATTGGTGCTTTCTTCAGCTTTGGAGTGGACAGAAGTGAAGATGCCATCAACATCAATTTATAACAACCATCTATCAACTTAAATAAAATTTATCATGAGCAACTTTCAACGCATCCCCGATGCCAACGAACAAAAAGACAAACAACTTTGGGAAATTGCCCAAAAACGTGCAGGTTTTAAAAGTCATCTCATCACGTATGTCTTAGTGAATACTTTCTTATGGATTTTATGGGCCATCAATGGAGCCAAACATTATGGCGGCAGCATTCCCTGGCCGGTATGGCCCACACTGGGGTGGGGTATTGGTATCGTATCGCATTATCTCGGTGCTTATGTGTATCCCAAATCAAACAGTGTGGAACGGGAATATGAAAAATTAAAAAGAGAACAGGAGTCAAAACAATAATCAATCATCTTTAAACTATAAAACAATGAAACAACTCATTATCACTTTATGTATGTTTACGGCCGTTGCTGCCTCTGCACAAAATGAAAAATTCATTAGTGCTATGAAATCAAAACTCGAAGCCTATAAAACAGCACAAACAGCTCAGGATTTTTTAGACCTCAGTAATGCGTTTGAGCGTATAGCTGATGCTGAAAAAACACAGTGGCTGGCTTACTACTATGCTGCACACGCACAGGTATTGTATGGCTATATACTTTCTCAATCCAATGCAGCAGGATTGGATCCTATTGCAGATAAAGCAGAAGCGCTTATTAACAAAGCAGAAGCATTGGAAAAAAACAATTCAGAAATCAGTTGTATTAAAAGTATGATTGCATCACTGCGTATGTTTGTAAATCCTATGCAGCGCTGGCAGCAGTACGGTCCACTTGCAGGTGAGCATATTACTAAAGCAAAAGAATTAGATCCCTCTAACCCTAGACCTTATGCTTTAGAGGCACAAAACCTGTTTTATACTCCTGCGCAATTTGGTGGCGGTTGTGCTACAGCAAAACCAATTGCAGAACAGGGAATGAAATTAGAGGAAACGTTCAATCCAAAATCAGAAATGCATCCTAAATGGGGCAAACAGCAATTAGAAATGGTGCTTAACGGATGTAAACAATAATGTATAAAAGTGCCGGCCACAATTGCCGGCACTCTCTTATTTTTGAACATAAACCATCAGCCATGCAAGAGCAGGAATTTTCTCCGCAGCAAAGCTTGAATCTTATTGAAAGTATGATTAACAAAGCCCGCAACCGTTTCAGTGAAAACGGTCATTTGTACTTATTATGGGGCTGGGTTATTTTATTCTGCAGTATAATAAGTTTTATTTCGCTTTATTGGTATAATGACTATCGGTTGTTTTCGGTTTGGTTTCTCACATGGGTAGCTGTTATCTACCAGTTCATTTATATTTTCAGGAAAAAGAAATCGCAAACTGTACGAACTTATACCGATGAAATTAACGGAGCTGTATGGACTGTGTTCATTATTATGGGTGGTTTACTGGCAGTTATACTGGCTAAAACAAATAATCAAACGTTGTTTAATAC
>CAYPBV010000061.1:0-3771 GCA_964409025.1 uncultured Chitinophagaceae bacterium
AATTTTTCTTCCCTGTTTTACAACGAGATGATGTTGTTATTGACGCTATGCTGGGCACAGGACTTAGTAAACCACTTGAAGGTGTTACAGAAAAACTCATACAGCATCTCAATCAATGTGGCGCCACATCTATTGCTGTTGATTTACCCACAGGTATGTATGCCGATGTGAGTTGTAAAGATGCAGTAGTTTTTCATGCACAGCACACACTTACGTTTCAGCAACCTAAACTTTGTTTTATGATGGATGAAAACAAAGATTTGTTTGGGAAAGTACATGTACTCAACATTGGTTTGCATAAACGGTTTACCCAATTAGCTGATTCACCGTATTTTCTCATCGATTACTCAATTATAAAACAGTTGCTTAAAACACGAACTGATTTTTCCCATAAAGGCAATTATGGTCATGCCTTATTAATTAATGGTAGTTATGGAAAAATTGGTGCTGCAGTTCTCAGTACAAAGGCATGTTTACGAAGTGGTGCAGGATTGGCTACAGCCTTTGTACCTCAATGTGGTTATACAATTTTACAATCTTCTGTACCTGAAGCAATGGTTGAAACAGATACGAATCAGTTTTATGTTTCACAAGTTCCTAAAGAACTATCCCGTTACTCGGCTATATGTATCGGACCTGGTATAGGTTTGCATCAGGATACTGCCGGTGTACTTATTGAATTGTTAAAACAAACTCATCAGGCTGTAATACTTGATGCCGATGCATTAAACCTGCTTAGCATCAAACAAAATATAGCCGAGTTGCTGCACCATGATTGTATTTTTACCCCTCATCCTAAAGAATTTGAACGCCTTTTTGGTAAAACAGAAAATGATTTTGAACGCATGCAGGTAGCATTGCATTATGCTGCCAAACTAAATATTCATATTGTTCTCAAAACACATCATACACTCATAGCCTGTCCGGATGGCAAAGCATTTTTTAATACTACGGGCAATTCAGGAATGGCAACCGCAGGCAGTGGTGATGTGTTAAGCGGTATTATCACTGGTTTGGCAGCTCAGGGTTACAGAGCAGCAGATGCTTGTATTTTGGGTGTTTATCTGCATGGATTAGCGGGAGATATAGCCGCTGCACAATTATCAAAAGAAGCTCTTATTGCGGGTGATATTATTCAATTTCTGGGCGAAGCATGGAAAACCATCCAACCGGATAAATGAAACAATCTGAATTGAAGGTGTTATTTTTTGTGCAGTTACCCTATTCTATAAATGCAACGTAAGCTGATTCATCAGGTAATAAAATCATTTGCCTGCGCTACACATTATTTTCCGCTTTATAGAAACCAGCTAATGTATTATGGTCGGGGTAGAAAGAATATGTTTTTTTCTGTCTGAAAAATTACGCTGGTACCACATCATACTTTATAAACTTTACAGGCCGGTTACTGTAACAAAGTAAATTTAAAGAAGGATTCAAAAATACCGGCATATTGTTATAATAGTGTCAATAAAAAAACTTCACTGATATCTATCAGTGAAGTTTTGATTAATAACGTATTAGCACTTTCTAAAACTATTCAAGCTCCAATCCCCATTCAATTCCTTTTTCTGTGGCAGGTACACCTTGTTTCATCCATACAGGCATGGGTGTTCCCTTCAGATAATGATCAAAGAATTGCTGCTCTCGTATCTGTATATCTTTTCTGTTTCTGCGTTCAACCAGGTTGTGTGCTTCACCATTATAGTTAAGCATCCAGCTGGGTTTACCTAAGCGACGCAAGCCTGTAAACAATTCAATTCCCTGATACCAGGGCACAGCACCATCTGCATCATTAGCCATAATTACAATCGGTGTTTTAACCTTGGGTAAATGAAATAAGGGTGAGTTTTCAATAAACAATGGTAACTTTTCCCAAAGTGTAGCTCCAATCCGGCTCTGTGATTTTTCATATTGAAACTGACGGTTTATGCCACTCTCCCAGCGAATACCACCATAAGCACTCGTCATATTTGCAACAGGTGCACCCGACCATGCCGCAGAAAATAAATTAGTCATGGTTACAAGTTGAGCTACTTGTATACCTCCCCAGCTTTGTCCCTGTATGCCAATTTTTGTGCTATCTACATAACCCAGTTTTACGATGGCTCTTGCACCGCTCACCACATGATCATAGCAATCTTTTGCAGGACGACCAACGGTGTAATGAATATCAGGAGAAAAAACAATATAGCCACGGCTCACAAAAAATGAAATGTTCAAACGGCTGGGCGTAGGCGATGGTGCCTGATACTGATGCAATGTTTCAGAATGCGTTTCATAGAAATAGCAAATCATGGGATATTTTTTCTTTGGATCAAAATCCTCAGGTTTGTAAATGATACCCTCATTCATTTTGCCATTGTATGCTTTCCATTTAAACAATTCTGCTGTACCCCAGTTATACTGCTGCTGCTGTGGATTGACAGCACTCAGTTGTTTTGACGAATTAATATCGTTACCGGTTACTACAGCTACATTATAACTTTCTTTATAACTACCTTTTAAATATCCAAATACGGGACTGTTAGCAGCTTTAAAATAGCTATTCATACTTACAGGAAACGTTTGCTTTACACCGGCATTGTAAACAAATGGCTCACCCAGTTTATACAACTTCAATCCACTGCCCTTTTCTTTATGATCAAATAAATTAAATAATAAAGATTGATTGAGTTTTACAAACTGCTCTTCACGGTCAGTTCTGATGTAACGGAATGTGATTAAATTTTTACGACCTGCTCCTGCAGTTAAGCAAACGGGCTTTGCTACACCACCGGCATCTACTTTCCATATATCGTATTTATCATATACGTAGAGAAATGCATCATTCTCTTCCCATCCCATAACACCATGTGGTGGCGGATCGTCAGGATTATCAAAGTCTTCATCCCACAACGGCACCATTATCTCTTTTGAAATATTGCGGATTTTTCCATCAGCAATTGAATAAGAAAAGTAGTGTTTCTGCTTCCAGTCATACCATACTGCAAATTTTGCTTTGGGTGAAATGGATGCACCGCTTCTTATTTTTTTAGCAATCAATGTACGTTCACCTGTATTGGTGTTAACGAGGTACACATCATTCCAGTTACTTTGCTCCCATTGGCTTTGCACACGGTATGCTTTATTGGTTTCTCCTATTGCATAATTTGAATTATCATCATCTGTTGTTTCAATACGTTCCAGATTTTCATCGCCTAATGGTGTTACAGCAGTTGAATTATTATTGATAACACCCAGATAACTTCTTCTCAATTCATTATTGAGTTGATAGAGTTGCTGTGTTTGCAGATAATCTTCATTGTAATGCCAGATGTCGAGCCTGGCTGTTTCAAACTCAACCAGTGTGGTATCCTTTGGTTTTCTTACAGGAGCCAATCCAAAAAACAAGCGCTCCCCATTTTTACTGAATTTATTTTGATAATCAGGACTAATGGTTAAGCCCTGTTTAATACCGCTGGTAGTTCGTTCCGCTTTTAAAATAGCTTCAGGCATTCCTGTTTTGTAATACCAGAGCTTGTAAAACTTTTTCAGGGCTTTACTGGCGCTGTCACGCTCAGCTACAAATGCCAGTTGATTGCCTTCTTCATCCATTGCATAATTTTTAGCATCATTAAATCCTCTGAGCACTGTATCAATTTTACCTGTAGCCGTGTTCATCCAGAGCACATAAGCCTTCGTCAATGTATCACCGTTCTTCTTTGTAGTTTCAATAAGTAATGCGTTTCCTTTCTTACTGAAATAATAGTCACTTACCAATTTGAATTT
>CAYPBV010000061.1:3781-8002 GCA_964409025.1 uncultured Chitinophagaceae bacterium
AATCTGTTCCTTCTTCTACAGGATCTTCTGCCGGGCGTGGCGCTGGTCTTGTTGCAGGCTTGGGCGATTGTAAAACATTGATGCCTTTGGTTTTGGCTTCATTTGCTTTTAACTTCAAACTATCTGCTACACGCATCAGGCTATCAGCCATTGCTACCATCTTATTAATTTGTGTAAGAGAATCCTGTTTGGACGCCGGCGCCGGTGGTACGGGCAATGATTTTTCTAAATGATAGGCCAGCCAACCACTTGCTTTTTCAGGCGTTTTGTATGTTTTTACCCTGGGCCATTTCCACACACTGTCTTTTCCCAGTTCAATCATGGCTAAACTGTCCTTGGGCATATCATCAGGGCGTTTCTTTTTAATGCGTGCCTCACGGGTATCTTTAAACAACGGACGAATTTTAAACACCACATAACGGTTATCGTCTGTAATTACATGATTATAACCACGTGCAATTGCTTTTTTATAAGCACCATCTGTTGATTGAATAACAAGTTCGCCATCCCCTTCCTGCGGATTAATCATGTACACCACCCATTTACCATCATTGCTGATAATGGTTTGCTGTACACTCTGCCATCCGTCATATACAGAATGATCCAATGGCTTTTTTTGGGCAAAACTCAACAGGCAAGAAATAATACCTGCAATAGAAAAAATTCCTTTTCTCATATATAAGTTGGTTTGAAAAATGTGGCTAAAGCTATTTAAAAAACAGTTTTACTGATCGCTTTTTACACGAATGGAAAAAGATTGATGACGCTTAAGGATAAAGTAAGTATGCAGCAGCACACTTAACAAAATAAGTGCTGCTCCTGTATAAAAACTAAAACTCAATTCCAGATTTTCCTTAAACATGATAAAAGCCAGCATAATTCCATACAACGGCTCCAGATTAAAACTCAGGTTTACGGTATAGGCAGAAAGCCTTTTCAAAGCATTACCCGTTAACGTAAATGCCCAAACAGAACAAAACCAGGCCAGAAATAACAGCCATCCTAAATTGCTCCATCCGGGAATTAGCGATGAAGGAAAATAATGCAGGTAAAAAGGTAATAATAACGTGAGCCATAAAAAACCACCACTCAATTGCCAGGTTAAAACCGTTTCGCTGTTAAAAACTTTCAAATACCGGCGCAGCAGCACCATAGAAAAAGCGAGTAACAAGGCACAGGTTACACCCAGAATAATTCCCGTTTGATAACGTCCATCAAAATGAAAAATAATACTGATGCCGGCCATTACTAAAAGACCAAGGAGTACTTCTTTAAAATCAACCGGCTTTTTTTCAAGTAAGGGTTCAGTAAGTGCAGTAAAAAAACCAACGGATGAAAAACAAATTAATGCCACTGAAACATTGGCTGTTTTAATACTTCCATAAAACGTAACCCAGTGCATAGCTGCCAAAAAACCAACGCCGCTTAATTGCAAAGCCTGCTTCCAACTGATGCGTTGTAATTTTTTAGTTAATGAAAAAAGCAGCCACATAGTAGCCGCAGTAAGCAGTAAACGCCACCAAACCAATAACCCTTCATTAAGCGTAATTAACTTGCCCAATACACCTGTAAATCCAGCCAGGAAGATGGAAAGATGGAGTTGAAGGAATGCTTTTTTCATCTTTTCCAAAGAAAAGAAATATTTGGATGCCGAATGAGTTGACAGAATTATATTTGATTTTAAAAATTACAGAATGACACCCGTTATTACCTTGAAGAATCTATGGAAAAATTATGGCAGTAAGTCTGTACTTAAAGGAATTGATGTTTCTATACATGCAGGTCAGGTTATAGGATATATCGGCCCCAATGGTGCGGGCAAAAGTACCACAGTAAAAATTCTCTGCGGGTTAATCACCGATTTTGAAGGCGAAGTATATGTTAATGGAATTGATATAAAAAAAGATCCGCTTACCATTAAACAAAAAATTGGTTATGTACCTGAACTGGCTGAGTTATATGATGTGCTTACACCTTTGGAATTTTTAAAACTTATGGGTGAATTGTACAACATGGAACAAAAAGTGGCTGAAGAAAGAGCGATTAAAATGCTTACGGCTTTTGATTTGGGGAATAACCTGCACAGCCGTATGGATACCTTCAGCAAGGGCATGCGTCAAAAAGTATTACTTACATCCGGTCTGCTTCATAATCCTGAAATCATTATTCTGGATGAACCCTTGAGCGGTTTGGATGCCAATAGTGTGATTATTGTAAAAGACCTCATTACCAAACTTGCCAGAGAAGGTAAAACTATTTTCTACTGCAGTCATATGATGGATATTGTAGAAAAAGTGAGCGACAGAATTATACTTATCAATAACGGTACCATTGTAGCTGATGGAAGTTTTGATGATCTGAAACAAAACATGGGCGATACAAGTCTTGAAAAAATATTTGCCAATCTTACTGCAAAGGAAGAGTTGAGTACCGCAGCTGATCAATTACTAAATGCACTCGATTAACACCCTGAGTTATGAACATAATTAACCGGTATCTATTACGCTTTATATTAATCCCTGCTTCGTTTTATGAAAAAGCCGGCATTCACCTGCCGCACTTAAAAGCAATTCTTACAGCCAAACTTACCATAGACGACAGAAGACCCAACTCTTTTCAGCAGGTAAAGCAACAAACGGATGAACCTAAAGCCATCAACAACGCTACATTGGGTACTATTTTTATAAGTCTGCTTTTTGGACTGTTTATGCTCATTTCTCTTTTATACGGGAGTAATTACACCACAAAACTTACCCTATTTTTCAGCATGTACATTTTTATGCTGGCGGGCACTTTGATTACTGATTTTACTACGGTATTGCTTGATATAAGAGATAATCTGATCATTCTACCCAAACCGGTAAATGACAGAACAGTAGTAATGGCAAGGCTGCTCCATATTTTTATACATATAAGTAAGCTTGCAGTGCCATTAAGTTTGCCGGCTGTACTATTGATAGCTATTATGAAAGGTATTACAGGCGCCTTACTCATTATTCCACTTTTATTTATTGCCACCGCTTTAACTATTTTCTTTGTGAATGCTGCCTATCTGTTAGTACTGAAAATTACCTCACCTGAAAAGTTTAAAAATTTTATCACCTATTTTCAAATACTGTTTGCTGTTTTAATTTTTGCTTCTTATCAGGTAGTACCCAGAATTATCAATAAAGCACATCTGGAAAATTTAGATATTACACAAATAAAATGGATATGGCTGTTGCCTCCATACTGGCTGGGCCGCACATGGGATGCATTTATTTTATGGCGTATGACGGAAGCTGATCTTATTGCCATAAGTCTTTGTGTAATTTTACCTGTTTTATTCATTTGGTTAGTCATAAAGTTTTTTGCACCATCGTTCAATAAAAAATTATCAATGATAAGCGGCGGCAGTGAAAGCACAACAACTGCATCACATAAAATACAAAGCAGTACTTCTACTAAAAAAATTGCCACGGTACTCGCTTCTATTTTTGCAAAGCAGGGAACAGAAAGAGCCGGCTTTCAACTCTGCTGGAATATGATGAGCCGCAGCAGAGAATTTAAAATTAAAGTGTATCCTTCCATTGGCTATCTGGGTATTTATCTTTTTATTTTGCTCTTTAATCAAAAAGGAACAGGCAGTTTAAATGATCCTGATGCCAAACGAATCATATTTATCACAGTTACATATATCAGCAGTATGCTGGTATCTACTGCACTGCAGCACATCACTGTTTCTGAAAAATGGAAAGCATCATGGATTTATTTTACAGCGCCGGTACAACAACCGGGCATGTTAATTACTGCTTCGGTTAAAGCTGCGCTCGTACGGTTTTTTCTGCCGGTTGTTATCATTGTTTCCACTGCATCAGTCATTCTTTGGGGTATATCTATGATACCTAATCTTGCGCTTGGTTTTATAAACCAGATTCTGTTTTTTATGATAAGTTCATTGGTTACTTTGCAAAAACTTCCTTTTTCAAATGCCCCTGAGAATGTGGTTAAAGGTAATTCGTTTTTAAGAGGTCTTTTTGTATTGGTTCTTATAGGCACTCTTGGATTGATCCATTACATACTGTTTGAAAAAATATGGATTATTACAATTTTGTCCTGCATAAGTTTGATGGTTTCTTATGTTCTTTTCCGAAAACTGGGTAACACAACATGGAGGCAATTAAAAATGAACTATGAAGTTTAGGGGGTTTTTTTAAACAGAATTATCAAGTTGCTATGGCG
>CAYPBV010000061.1:8012-18905 GCA_964409025.1 uncultured Chitinophagaceae bacterium
TTTTGATGCGGCGGCGGTAGTTTTTGAAAATGCTCTGCCAGCGGAGATTAAGTACTCCCAGAATACCTTCTTTTACAATTCCTTTGTTCATTTTACTTACACCCAGTTTGCGGTCAATAAATGTAATAGGTACTTCTTCAATTGTAAAGTGAAGTTTCCATGCAGCAAATTTCATTTCAATCTGGAAGGCATAACCTACAAATGAAATTTCATCAAGGTTCATGGTTTCCAGTACTTCTTTTTTATAACATACAAAACCTGCTGTAGGATCTTTTACCGGCATCCACAGGATCATGCGTGTATAATAGGAAGCTCCTTTTGAAAGAAAAATTCTGTCCCATGGCCAGTTTTCTACTGTTCCTCCACTTATATAGCGGCTGCCAACAGCAACATCAGCCCCATTGTTTTTACACGCATCATACAAACGGTTTAAGTCTTTTGGGTTGTGACTGAAATCGGCATCCATTTCAAAAATGAACGAATACCCTTTTTCAATGCACCATTTGAATCCGTGAATATATGCGGTACCTAAACCTAATTTACCTTTACGTTCTTCAATAAACAGGTGTCCTTCAAATTGAGGGATTAACTTTTTTACAATGTCTGCAGTACCATCAGGTGATCCATCATCAATTATTAATACATGAAAGCCCGAATTTAAATGAAACACCGCACGGATGATGTTTTCAACATTATCCTTTTCATTATAGGTAGGTATGATTACAATTTTTTCCAACTGTTTTTATTAAAAGTGCAATATACTTGAATTAAAAAAGCAAGTAACGTGCAAACGCACCTCTTCAATGGTTTAGTTCTTTTTTAACAGGGTGCGGTTGAAAATTTCAGAAAGCTTTTGTTTTGTATGCAGTGGAAAATCGCCTTTCATCATCCAGTCGTAATACTGTGGTTCACTTTTGAGTACATCAGCCACCGGTCTTCCTTTATGCTTGCCAAAATTAAAAATTTCTTTTCCATTTTCCATGATGAAGCGGCGTGCGAAATCCACAATTTCTTCCTCACCTGTTGCTTTTAATATGGACTCAACACTTTTACCCAGTTGTGGATAACGCTCTACCTGTGCCAGCAATACTTCCCAGGTAGCGCCGGCATCAGCTTCTGCACTGTGGGCGTCGTCGAGGTTTTTGTTGCAATAAAACTTATAGGCTGCAGATAATGTGCGCTGTTCCATTTGGTGAAATATACGCTGCACATCTACCAGCTTTGTTGATTTTAAATCGATTTCAATACCCACCCTCAAAAACTCTTCCATCAAAATAGGAATATCAAAGCGGTTACTGTTATACCCTCCCAGGTCACAACCATCAATAAACTGCTTGATTTCATTGGCTGCCTGTTTAAACGTAGGCGCATCTTTCACCATTTCATTGGTAATGCCGTGTACTTCAGTTGCACCCGGAGGAATGGGC
Organism: uncultured Chitinophagaceae bacterium; assembly: GCA_964409025.1. GTDB lineage: Bacteria > Bacteroidota > Bacteroidia > Chitinophagales > Chitinophagaceae > Lacibacter. The sequence continues at coordinate 9,440 of CAYPBV010000061.1, forward strand.
ATTTCAGGATTAATGAGTTTACGCTTAATCTGTTTACTGCCATCAGGAGATATTTTAATAATAGCAATCTCAATAATGCGGTCGGTACTTAAGTTTACACCTGTAGTTTCAAGGTCAAAAATGGCCAGCGGCTTTTTTAGTTCAAGATTCATGGATGATGCGGTTTGTGCTGAATTGGCTGAAAAGTTAAGCGGTAATTGTTCTGTCATGGGCAAATGTACTAAAACAGCCTTTGCCTGCGTTTATAGGAAAGGAAAAAAGGTGAAGATCCTGAAGATGAATGTGTTTTCACGAAAATGGCTATTTTTACCGAACCAAAATCCTTCGAAAATGAAAAAAATGATTACCGTTGTTTTAGTTGCATGTGCACTCTCGATTGTTGCCGCTTCTTGTATGAGTACAGGAAAATTGGGTTGCCCTACTAATACAGTGTCCAATAAACCTTTTCGCTCATAACTTGTTATCTGTGCAAAACCCTTTATGAATTGGATAGAACTGGCATCTGCTGAACAATTGGATGCTATTATTACTGCTTCAGCCACAAAGCCACAAATAATTTTTAAGCACAGTACCCGCTGCAGCATCAGCACCATGGCCAAAAGCAGGTTGGAGCGTGCATCCAAACCTGATGAACTTCCCTTTTATTATCTTGATTTATTGAGTTATCGACCCATTTCCAACAAAATTGCTGAGGTATTTGATGTGGAGCATCAGTCACCACAAGTATTAGTAATTAAAAATGGTGAATGTGTTTACACGGAAAGCCACAGTGGCATTTCAATGGATGAAATTTTGGATAAAGCCGGAATGAATTGATGCCATTAAACTCAAAGAATATTTTTTTGCTGGATGCGTTTGGTGCATTCCTATCTTCATTATTTGCGCTGCTTATCTGTTTTTTCTTTCGAAAAGAAACGGGCTTTCCACAGCAGATTTTACTTATAATGATTTTGCTTCCAAGTATCTATTTTTTCATTTCCATCTTCAGTCATATAAGTGCAGGTAAAAAATGGAAGCAACTGCTCAAGCTCATTATAGTTTTAAACTTATTGTATTGTGTACTCAATGCAGGTTTTCTTATTTTTCTACGCCATCAATTAACGGCAATTGGAACAACTTATTTGATTCTGGAAATCATTGTCATTTTGCTTATAGTAATAGTAGAAAACAAACTGTTACAAAACACCGGAGCCACTCTTTAAAGTGGCTCGGTTTCAATCATAAACAAAAGCAATCGTAAACGGCTATTTCTTTTTTCTTGGATTTTCAATGGCAGCCTGTGCCGCAGCTAATCTTGCAATAGGTACACGGAAGGGTGAGCAGCTTACATAATTCATTCCAATGCGATGACAGAATTTAACACTTGCCGGATCACCACCATGCTCCCCGCATATACCCACCTTTAACTGAGGTTTTGTTTTGCGTCCGTTATCAGTTCCGGCTTTTATGAGCTGGCCGATGCCATCCTGATCAATGGTTTGAAACGGATCATCCGGTAAAATTTTAAGGTCAAGATATTTGGGCAGGAAGCCGCCAATATCATCTCTGCTGAAACCAAAACTCATCTGCGTAAGATCATTGGTGCCAAAGCTGAAGAAGTCAGCCACTTTTGCCATATAATCTGCACGCAGGGCAGCACGTGGTGTTTCAATCATGGTACCATAGAGGTAAGGAATTTTTTTAAGTTTGTATTTGGCACAAACCTCAGCATACACCCTGTCTACAATTTCTTTTTGATGACGGAGTTCATGTGCAATAACTGTTACCGGCACCATAATTTCGGGCATGGCTTTTTTGCCGGCTTTTACTAATTCTGCAGTGGCTTCAAATATGGCACGTACCTGCATTTCTGTAATTTCAGGATAGCTGATGCCGAGACGAACACCACGGTGACCAAGCATAGGATTGTTTTCATGCAGGGCCAGCACACGTCTGTTAAGCATGCCCATACTTATCCCCAGCTCCTTACTCAGCTCACGAAGTTTTTCTTTATCATGCGGAACAAATTCATGCAATGGCGGATCCAGCAAACGAATGGTTACCGGATGACCGTTCATTACCTTGAGCGTATCTTTTACATCTTTCTTTACATACTTAAACAAACCGTTTAAAGCTTCTCTGCGTTCTTTCTCCGTTTTACTTACAATCATCTTACGTAATTGAAACAGCGGCGCTTCACTTCCTTCCCCGTAAAACATATGCTCTGTACGGAAGAGGCCAATACCTTCAGCACCAAATTTAACGGCAGCTAAAGCATCCTGTGGTGTTTCAGCATTGGCACGCACACCTATCTGCTTGGTTATATCCACCAGCTTCATCAAATCTTTATAACTCTGATTTTTTTCGATATCAATATCTACCAATGGCAACTGATTTTCATACACTAATCCTTTGGTACCATTTAAACTAATCCACTCTCCTTCTTTTATAATGACATCACCTTTTGCTTTAAAATATTTCGCTTCCTGATGAATTTCAATATCATTACAACCTACTATACAGCATTTGCCCCAGCCACGTGCCACTAATGCAGCATGTGAGGTCATACCACCTTTGGTAGTTAAGATTGCCTGCGCTTTGTGCATACCATCAACATCCTCGGGACTTGTTTCTTCACGCACCAGAATTACCTTTTCACCTCTGGCGGCCCACTCCACTGCTTCAGCACTTGTAAACACCACTCTTCCTTTGGCACCACCGGGGCCTGCAGGTAATCCTTTGGCAATAATGGGTTTGGTAAGTTCTGCTTTGGGATCCAGCATGGGCAGTAATAATTCCACCAATTGATTGGGAGCTACACGCATAATAGCAGTTTTGGCATCAATCAATTTTGCCTTATACATTTCAGTAGCCATACGCACTGCTGCCACACCATTACGTTTGCCCACCCGGCATTGCAGCATGTAAAGTTTTCCTTTTTCAATCGTAAACTCAATATCCTGCATGTCTTTGTAATGCTTCTCTAATTTCTTTTGATACCCATAAAGTTCTTTGTATTGAGCTGGCATCATTTTTTCCAATGTGGTGAAATGCTCACTCTGTGCATTTTTTGAATATTCATTTACAGGTGCCGGTGTACGTATGCCTGCTACCACATCTTCACCCTGTGCATTCACTAAATACTCACCATAAAATTGATTTTCGCCATTGCCCGGATTACGTGTAAAAGCAACACCGGTACAACTGTCATCGCCCATATTTCCAAACACCATAGCCTGAATATTAACGGCTGTACCCCATTCATGCGGAATTTTTTCAATACGGCGGTATTCAATGGCCCGTTTACCATTCCAGCTGGCAAATACTGCACCCATGCCACCCCACAGTTGCTCTACGGGATCATCAGGAAAGGCTTTGCCCAATACTTTGAGTATGGTTTTTTTATAACTTTTTACCAACTCTTTCAATTGCTCAGCTGTAAGTTCTGTATCACTTGTGTAGCCGCTTTGTTTTTTTACATGCTCCAATTGCTCATCTAATAATTTACGAATGCCTTTGCTGCCTTTTAATTCAACACCTGCTGCTTTTTCCATCACCACATCGGCATACATCATGATTAACCTGCGATAGGCATCATAAGCAAATCGTTCATCGTTGCTCTGCGCAATCAATCCTTTAATGGTTTGTTCATTCAGGCCCACATTTAAAATGGTTTCCATCATGCCCGGCATACTTTTGCGTGCACCTGAACGTACAGAAAGCAGAAGGGGATTTTGCACATCACCAAATTTTTTTCCTGTAAACTGCTCCATTATTGACAATGCTGTATCTATTTGTGCTTTCAGAACTTTTGGATAGGTACGTTTATTGGCATAATAATAAGTACAAACTTCAGTTGTAACAGTAAAGCCCGGCGGTACAGGTAAACGTAAAGCCGGATGACCGGCCATTTCAGCCAGGTTAGCTCCTTTGCCACCCAGCAGGTTTTTCATGGATTCGTTTCCATCAGCCTTACCTCCGCCAAAGGAATACACATATTTAATTGGTTTCTTAGTTGTCATGATTGTAGCTTTTTGATTGATGAATCGAGGGTTTTTTAAAACGGGATAAAAGTAGAAGCACCTTAAAAGGTGAGAAATGATGCGAAGCACAAGAAAGGCTAATAAAAGTCAGCACAACTTATGAGGATAAATGGAGCAATTGGTTCTTGAATACAGTAAGCCTGTATAAATTTAAAAAGTTTATTGACAAAGAGATTTCTTTTTCATAGTTTGTGAATGCTTATTTTCTTTTGCCACATTGTTGCACATCTTAATGAGTTGAACATCCCGCCATTTCTCACTTTAAAACAAAAAACGTATGTGTAAACTATCATTTGGAATGATTGTGTTCCTGCTTGTTATTACTGCATGTAACAATGAGGCAAAACAAGAAGCTTCTACTGAACCCGCAGCTACTGAAACCAAACCTGCCCCTGCAGAGTTTGCCGATGCCAAGTATGCACAGATTGGTAAAGATTTCTTAGCAAACATGAGCTCCGGTAACATGGATTCCTGGGCTAATTCTATGGCTGATAATGTGGTATGGTTATGGAATAATGGCGATAGTATTGCAGGGAAACAAGCCGTGGTTGCTTACTGGAAAGACAGAAGAACCAATGCCATTGATTCTATTTCATTTTCAAATGATATTTGGCTTCCTGTTAAAGTAAATACGCCGCAAAAAAATGAACAACCCGGTGTATGGCTGTTAGGATGGTACCAAATAAGTGCCAAATACAAAACCGGTAAATCAATGAGCCAATGGTCGCATATTGATTACCATTTTGATGCAAACGAAAAAGTGGACCGTGTTATTCAATACCTTGATAGGGTACCTATAAATGCTGCAAGCAAATAGCCATTCAAACTCCGCATTTCAAAGGCATTCCGTAGAGGAATGCCTTTTTTAGTTTCATAATTATGTAAAAATTCTGAACAGTTCACATAAAATGATTTTGATTTTTAAAATAGATGATTAACTTGCATTCAGGTGTTTTTCATAAGTTAGCAACGGCCGACTCTTTTTAGGATTGGCCCTTTTTTTATCCTTTCCATTATTTTAATACAGAAATTTTCAGCGTTCTTGAACTTACCTGTGGAGTGATATTTCTAACTATCCGGTTTTGGTAAGCCGCAATTTTCCCCAAACCCCCGCATCAGCCTCATTTTTAGCCTCATTCCCCTATCTTTGCCGCCCTTGACCACCATAGCCACGGCGACGGTGGTCTTGTACTAAAAAATCAACTTTAGAAAATTGTTTATGGAGAATCTGATCTATCTCGTTCCCGCTATGGCAGTCATTGGATTGCTGTACACTTTTGTAAAATTCAACTGGGTTTCCAAACAAGATGCCGGTAATGAACGCATGAAAGAAATCAGCAATCATATTGCTGAAGGTGCCATGGCGTTCCTGAAAGCTGAATGGAAAATCCTGGGCTATTTCGTAGTTATTGTTGCCATTCTTTTAGGAGTGATGGCTATGGCCAATCCTAACAGTCACTGGAGCATTGCACTGGCATTTGTAATTGGGGCCGTATTCAGCGCTACTGCCGGTTACATCGGTATGCGCATTGCTACCAAGAGCAATGTACGCACAGCGCATGCAGCACGCACCAGTTTGAGCAAAGCACTCAATGTATCGTTTACAGGTGGTTCTGTAATGGGCCTGGGTGTGGCAGGTTTGGCGGTGCTCGGTTTGGGCGGATTATTCATCATATTAAAAGCCATATTTGTACCTGCAGGTGCTGATGTTAACGGCCCTGAAATGCTTCGTACAATTGAAGTGCTTACAGGTTTTTCGCTGGGTGCTGAAAGTATTGCCCTCTTTGCACGTGTGGGCGGCGGTATCTATACCAAAGCTGCCGACGTAGGTGCTGACCTTGTAGGTAAAGTAGAAGCCGGTATTCCTGAAGATGATCCACGCAACCCTGCTACCATTGCTGATAACGTAGGTGATAACGTAGGTGATGTGGCCGGTATGGGTGCTGACCTGTTTGGTTCTTATGTAGCTACTGTTTTGGCAACAATGGTATTGGGACAAGAAACAAAAAGCATTGACAACTTTGGTGGTCTTGCTCCTATTCTTTTGCCAATGTTGATTGCCGGTTTGGGTATTTTATTTTCCATCATCGGTACATGGATGGTACGCATCAGCGAAAGTGCGGGTGTTAATACAGATGTAGTTCAAAAAGCATTGAACATGGGCAACTGGGGTTCTATCATTCTCACTGCTCTTGCTTCAATTGGACTTGTATATTATATTCTTCCTGAAACAATGGTGCTTCGTGGTAATGAGTTCACCAAATGGGGTGTACTGGGTGCCATTGCTGTGGGTTTGGTAGTAGGTGCGTTGATGAGCATCATTACAGAATATTACACTGCGATGGGTAAGCGTCCTGTATTGAGCATCATCCGTCAATCATCTACTGGTCATGCTACCAACGTTATTGGTGGTTTGGCAATTGGTATGGAAAGTACATTCCTGCCAATCCTTGTTTTAGCAGCCGGTATCTATGGTTCATTTCTTTGTGCCGGTTTGTACGGTGTGGCAATTGCTGCTGCAGGTATGATGGCTACTACAGCCATGCAATTGGCTATTGATGCCTTTGGACCAATTGCTGACAACGCCGGTGGTATTGCAGAGATGAGCGAACTGCCTAAAGAAGTGCGTGAAAAAACAGACGTGCTGGATGCGGTGGGTAATACCACTGCTGCTACAGGTAAAGGTTTTGCCATTGCTTCGGCTGCGTTAACAGCCCTTGCTTTGTTTGCTGCGTTTGTGGGTGTAGCAGGTATTGATGGTATTGATATTTATAAAGCGGATGTACTGGCAGCATTATTTGTGGGTGCTATGATTCCGTTTATCTTCTCTTCACTGGCCATTCGTGCAGTGGGTGAAGCGGCCATGAGCATGGTGGAAGAAGTGCGTCGTCAGTTCCGTACCATTCCGGGTATTATGGAAGGTACCGGTAAACCTGAGTATGATAAATGTGTGGCTATTTCTACTGAAGCTTCTATCAAGAAAATGTTGCTGCCCGGTGCTATCACTATCGTATCGCCCCTTATAATCGGTTTTGCATTTGGCCCCGAAGCGTTGGGTGGTTTCCTTGCAGGCGCTACTGTAAGTGGTGTATTGATGGGCATGTTCCAGAACAACGCCGGTGGTGCCTGGGATAATGCCAAGAAGAGTTTTGAAAAAGGTGTTGAAATCAATGGTGAAGTGTATTACAAAAAGTCGGAGCCGCACAAAGCATCTGTTACAGGTGATACTGTAGGTGATCCGTTTAAAGATACCTCCGGACCTTCAATGAACATTTTGATTAAACTCATGAGTATTGTATCATTGGTAATTGCTCCTACTCTTGCACAGATGTATGGTGGCAATGCACATGGAGCAAAAACAGAGAATATAGAAATCAAAATTGAACAGCAAGAGAATGAAGCCGGTGAAAAGGAAGTAAAATTTGACAATGCATTTTTGAGTGCGTTGCACAAAGACGGATTGATAAGCGATAAAAGTTTTAAAGTAACTTTAAAGAACGATAGCTTGTTGATCAACGATATGCTTCAAACAAAAGATGTATTGGAGAAATATCGTTCGTATCTTAATGGCAAAACAGAGTTAAACGTGGAAGTGAATTTTCAAAAACAATAAGCAACTCTTTTATACAGTCTATCGACTATAAATTGTCTAATCAGACCATTATCATTGCCCCTGCATTTCTATGTGGGGGCGTTTTATTATCCGTTTGATTTTTTCAGCTCATTTATTGTTGTTGATTCAGATTTATCCGGTAAGGTTCACACCGTCGGATTTGAAGTTGTACCGGAACTTTTATCCAGATACCATACGGTTACAATCAATTTTTCTTATGCGCACTAACTTTTGCCTATGCAGTTATTGATAAAACTAAGCGCACCGCTAAAACTTGTTTACCTTCGCCACTATGCAACAGGCAAAATGGATTTCAGACATTCTCGAAAATCTCAATATTAAAGCACTTAATGAAATGCAACTGGCTTCGTTAAGTGCACAACAACAACATAAAGATATTATTCTCTTTTCAGCCACAGGCTCCGGTAAAACACTTGCGTTTCTGTTGCCTTTAGCCGAACAACTGAAAGCTAACAGTAACAAAACAACAGCGATCATCATTGTTCCGAGCCGTGAGCTGGCAATGCAAATTGAGAATGTATTTAAAAGCTTACAATTGAATTTGAAAGTTACCTGTTGCTATGGCGGACATAAACGGGAGATTGAAGAGAATAATTTAAAGCAAGCTCCTGCCCTGCTCATTGGTACACCGGGAAGATTAGCCGACCATATTCGTAGAGAAAATATCACCACTTCAACCATTGAAACACTGGTGCTGGATGAATTTGATAAGTCACTGGAACTGGGTTTTCTGGAAGAAATGTCCTTCATCATTGGTTCATTACCTGCCATTAACAAACGCATACTCACTTCAGCTACAAGGATGGAAGAGATTCCGGCGTTTGTGGGATTAACGGAGCCTGTAACACTGGATTTTTTAACCGGTAATGAAAACAATGATACAGGTCTTGCCATACAAATCTTGAAAAGTCCGGAGAAAGACAAGATTGACACACTGTTCCGTTTAATTTGTATGCTGGGTAACCGCTCAACCATTGTGTTTTGCAATCACCGTGAAGCTGTGGAACGCACCAGTGAACTATTAAAGGAAAAAGATATTCTTAATGTGTTTTATCATGGCGCCATGGAGCAGCACGAACGGGATGCAGCGCTATGCAAATTCAGAAACGGTACCAGCAATGTATTGGTAACAACTGATTTGGCTGCACGAGGTTTGGATATTGCCAACATCCGTTATATCATTCATTATCATTTACCGCATACGCAAGAATCCTTTACACATCGTAACGGACGTACAGCCCGTATGGAGGCCAGCGGAACTGCTATTGTAATGCTGGGGCCTGATGAAAAATTGCCGTCTTATATTCCTCCAGATGCAACTGCAATTACGTTGCCTGAAACAGCCATCATTCCCGAAAAACCAAAATGGAGTACCTTGTTTATAGCCGCAGGTAAAAAAGATAAAGTGAACAAGATTGATATTGTGGGCTTTCTCACACAAAAAGGTGAACTGAAAAAAGAAGATATCGGCCTGATTGATGTAAAAGATTTTTCATCGTTTGTGGCAGTGAAGAAAATAAAAGCAAGCAACACACTGCAAAAAATAAAAGATCATAAAATCAAGAATAAAAAAGTAAAAATTGCAGTGGCGAAGTAATTGATATGAGTGCGCTTGAAAAAACATATTCATTAAAAGGAGATTTAGTTGATGATGAAACCCGATGTGCTCATTATCATTCACCACTGGATATAATCGCCATTAAATTCAAATGCTGTAATGTATATTATCCTTGTTATGAATGTCATGCAGAGAAAACCAATCATGCTGCAACCGTTTGGCCAAAAGATGAATGGAATACCAAAGCAATTT
>CAYPBV010000062.1:0-12568 GCA_964409025.1 uncultured Chitinophagaceae bacterium
GATTTAACCCGTATTGTATATGCTCCCTGCTGCGGATTACTCACTGTTATCTGTTCAACGGTATTAAGTGTATCTTTTTTACGAACCGGTATTTTTTTTAATGAATCAATATGCGGAGATGAACTCAACACCCACGGCTGCCACACTTGTGCATTACTGTTTTGCTCCAGTTCTATATCCAAATCATGAATCAGTGCTTTTGTTGCATTAGGCGCTGCAGCAGGATCTGTCCATGCAAGCGTAAGTTTTAATTGCTGCACGCCGGAAGGAATGTTAATGCTGAAAATCTGTGTTGCATTTGAAGCAATACTGCTGTTTACATACCTGCCGTTTAAAATATTTTGCATGGCTTTAAATCCATTGGCATTTCCAAAACCTGATGCAAAATCAATTCCGGATGCACCCACGTCATCAGCGCTGTTTAACAATATAGCTTTGATTAAAGCAGCAGAAGGAATACTGCCATACAGCTGCTGATGTGCATGTTGTAATGTTAGAACGATACCTGATACCAATGCTGCTGCACCGCTGCTGCCATCTTCACCAAAAGCAACCAGTTCCGGTTTTATTCTTCCGTCAAAGGATGGGCCTCTGGAGCTGGGTGCCAATACATTGTAAAATGAATCAATATGACCAACTGTTAAAATGTTCTTCGCCTGCTTAAAATTACCCGTAATGTTAGCAAAACCTGCAATGCCTGTATAAGTGCCTGTTGATGGCGTAACTGTGCCGGAATTACCCACTGAAAAAATATGCAGCAAATTTGGTTGCGTTACAACAGAAGCATCATAAGCAGCTGCTTCAGCACCATAGAAATGCTCCACAATCGTTCCATAAGAATGATTCTGGAGTGTTATGTTTGACTGCTGATAGTAAGAATTCTTTTCAGGTAACAGATTGGCAAAACTTGCTGAGGATAGTTTAGCATTCCATGCTGCTCCTTTTGTATAGTTCCAGGTGTTGCCGCCACCCGCAATGATGGTAGCCATTGAACTGGCGTGATTTGATATGATATTTGATGCCACGGTTGAAGGAAGTAAACGCCCCTTGAAATCTATATCTGCCGTATCATACTTATTTTCTTTAACTGACACTGAAAATCCTGCGCCGTTGTATTGGGGAAATTTGCTTTGCAGTAAGGATATTCCATTTGCAGCATAATCTACAAAGCCGAGTAATAATTCTTCCCTGGCCTGCTTTACATCATCAGCAAACAAAACAGCATCACAGGTAAGTAATTTTTTAATAGTTGAAACTTTGGCATTTATAACAATTGTGTTTGTGTAAGCAAGTGATGATATGATATTAAATGTTTCATTGCCTGTACAGTTTCTGAATGCTGAATCTGATTTTAAAACAAGTGTTACCTTAAGCTGTATGTCATTTTGTTTTTGTTCCAGTTTTGCAGCAAACCCGGGAGCGGTTTTTATTTTTTGAATTTTACTTAATGGTTGGGCTGTTGAAAACTTTGTGCATAAAAAAAGTAAAATAATCAAATTGATGAAACATCTATGCTTGGTTGTTAAACAGTGTTTCGTAATTCTACGTAGGATTTTACAATAAAGATTATGGACTTTCATTTTTTGAAACAAGCTTGCAATAATTTCTTTTCGTGTTCACATAAAAGTAAATAATTTAACGAAAGCAATTCAAATGAAATGAATTGTTTTTATTTTTTAACCTCAACCTAAAAACATGAGAAAGTTTTTAACAACAACAGTGATGCTGCTCACTTTAACTGCAGTAGTTTGGTCCTGTAAAAAGAAATCAGAAACACCAAACGATGAAGTAGTTTCACCTGAGGTACTAAGCCAGATTAAGGCTTTAGGATTTTCTACTGATGGTGTTTCGGTTACTGATGGTGGTTATTTAGTTGAAGGAGATATTATTTTAACTCCTGAAAACTTAAGAGGAATGGAACAAACGCACAATTTGATTCATGCCAATGAAGAACATTACAGAACTACCAATCTGGTAAATACCGGAAGCAGTACAAGAACAATTACAGTGAGGTTAAACACCACACAGTCAAATTTTGTATCAGCTACTGATGAAGCCATTCGCAGATACAATGCATTGAACCTGCGTTTGCGTTTTCAACGTATCACAAGCGGAACACCAAATATTAATATTGTAACATATTATCAGGTTAGTAATACTTTAGGCTCAGCCGGTTTTCCATCTGGTGGTAACCCATATGGAACTATTAATATGAATACATATTGGTACACACCATCTATTGCTGTTAATGCACTTGCTACCACTATAGCACATGAAATGGGACATTGCATTGGTTTCCGTCATACAGATTATATGAACCGTGCTTACAGTTGTGGTACCGGTGGTAACGAAGGTGCAAGTACTGTTGGTGCCATTCATATACCCGGCACGCCTACAGGCCCAAGCGCAGGTTCATGGATGCTGGCTTGCGGAAGCACTTCTTCTTCTTTTAACCGTCCGTTTACATCAGCCGACCAAACGGCCCTAAACTATGTATATTAAATTATCTCATAACCCTCTACACAATCAAAAGGCCCCGCTTATGCGGGGCTTTGCTAATTGATTCATATACGTTTAAATTTACGGAAGTAATAATTTGTGAATAAATGTTACATATAAATTAAACAGTTTGGTTTTAGTGTTCACTATTTAATCATCCCTTTCTCATCTCTTTGTACAAATTAATCAGCGCATTGGTACTTGTATCATGCGATGAAATATTTTCTTCACCCTTTAATTCCGGTAAAATTTTATTAGCCAGTTGTTTTCCAAGTTCTACTCCGTACTGATCAAAACTGTAAATATTCCAGATAACACCCTGTATAAATATTTTATGTTCATACAACGCAATGAGTTCACCCAACGTGAATGGTGTTACTTTTTTTATAAGAATGGAATTACTGGGTCTGTTGCCTTCAAACACTTTAAACGGAACTAATTCTTCTTTAACACCTTCTGCCAACACTTCCTCTTTTGTTTTTCCATTCATAAGTGCTTCAGTTTGTGCAAAAAAATTACTCAGCAGTTTTTCATGATGATCGCTGATAGGATTATGGCTGATGGCTGGTGCTATAAAATCACATGGAATTAAATGTGTACCCTGGTGAATCAATTGATAAAAACTGTGCTGACCATTGGTACCCGGCTCACCCCAAATGATGGGGCCTGTTGGATAAGCCACTTTTTTACCGGAACGATCAACATACTTACCATTACTCTCCATATTGCCCTGCTGAAAATAAGCCGCAAAACGATGCAGGTATTGGTCATATGGAAGAATAGCTTCGCTCTTTGCATCAAAAAAATTGGTGTACCATAAACCAATCAAAGCCATAAGTACAGGAATATTTTGATGAAAAGGTTCTTTTTTAAAATGTTCATCAGTATGATGTGCCCCTTTAAGCAACTGTTCAAAGTTTTTATACCCGATGGTTAAAGCAATTGATAAACCAATGGCGCTCCACAGACTGTAGCGGCCACCCACCCAATCCCAAAACTCAAACATATTAGCTTTATCAATTCCAAACTTCACCACTTCCATTTCATTGGTGCTGAGTGCAGCAAAATGTTTCGCTACAAAGGTTTCATCTTTTGCATGCTCCAGAAACCACGTGCGTGCTGTGTGTGCATTGGTCATGGTTTCCTGCGTAGTAAATGTTTTGGAAGCAATCAGAAACAGTGTTTCATCGGGTGTTATTTTCTTTAATGTTTCAGCAATATGCGTTCCATCAACATTGCTTACAAAAAACGTTTCAATTCCATCCACCCAATAAGGCTTCAATGCTTCTGTAACCATAACAGGGCCCAAATCACTTCCCCCGATTCCAATATTGACGAGGCATTTTATTTTCTTACCTGTATATCCTTTCCATTCACCGCTGTGAATTTTACTGCAAAAGATTTTCATTTGCTCCAGTACACGCAGCACATCAGGCATTACATCTTTACCTTCAATTAACACGGCTTGACCACTGAAATTTCTTAATGCTGTGTGCATCACTGAACGACCTTCTGTTTCATTGATTTTTTCACCTGCAAACATGGAAACGATGGCTTCTTTAATGCCGCATTCAGTTGCCAGTTGTATGAGTAAATCAATTGTTTCTTTTGTGATGATGTTTTTTGAGTAATCAAACACAATATCTTCCACACAGGAACTAAAATTTGCAAACCGGTTGGGGTCTGCAGCAAATAATTCTTTCATGTGCAACTTTTTCATATTGTGCGCATGGGCTTCTAATAATTGCCAGGCATTTGTGGAAGTGGGGTTGATAGCAGGGAGCATGGTGGTTTATAGTTTCTTATTTATGGTTTATGGTTAACTGTTCAAAATTGTTAAATGTTCATAACATTCAGCACTTCGTATTTAATACCTCTTACCTCGTACTTCATATTTCTTTCTCCAGCAACTTTATGCTCAGTTCTTTATCTTTTCTCAATTGTTCTTTAAGTGCATCAATACCACTGAATTTTTCCTCATTTCTTAAAAAATGTTTGAGCCGGACTTTTAAATGGCGTCCGTAAATTTCTTCATTAAAATCAAAAATATGTACTTCAATCATCCGGTTCAATCCGTCAACTGTTGGTCTTGTACCAATATTCATCATACCTTTAAGCAATCTTATTTCACCTTCTAATTGGCATAAAACAGCATAAACACCGTTGCCCGGAACTAACTTATCAGGATTATCCATTTGCAGGTTGGCAGTAGGATAGCCGATGGTTCTGCCTAATTTATTTCCTTCAATTACTTCGCCTTTAAAGAAATAATCATACCCCAGTAATGATTTTGCATACAATACATCACCACGCAGTAATGCTGCCCTCACTTTAGTGGAGCTGATAACAGCATCATTGATCAACTGTTCATCAATTTCCTGAACAGTGTAGCTAAACTGGTGTGCATATTGCTCCAGCATCCTGTAATCACCTTCACGGTTGTTACCAAACTTATGATCGTACCCGATTATGATGGTAGCAGGATGAAATCGTTCAACTAAAAAATTCTCCACATACTGTAATGCAGTTTGTTGCGAAAAATCTTTAGTGAATGGTACAACCACCATATTATTTATGCCCAGTTGTTTGAGTAATTCAATTCTTTCTTCCATGGTGGTAAGTTGCATCAGGCTTTCATGGGGCTTTACAATTTTACGGGGGTGCGGATGAAAGGTAATGAGTACCGATTCTCCACCTGTGCGTTTACTCTCGTTCAGCAATTGATGGATAATTTTTTGATGACCCACATGTACACCATCAAAGGTTCCAATGGTTACAACGGCATTGATAAAAGGAGGCAGTGTATCTAAATTTCTGTAAACCTTCATAAAGTGGGGCAAATGTACAAAAGGAGCGTGTATTGACTGTTAGTATTAATTGGCGTTTAAATGGAAACATTATAGCAGGAACGCATAGATTTGCAACTCATTTCACGTATGAGTAATTCATTATACAATCAAAGAGGGGTAAGTGCACAAAAAGAAGATGTGCATAACGCCATCAAGCACCTGGATAAGGGGCTTTTCCCAAACGCTTTTTGCAAAATCTATCCTGATTATTTTACAGGCGATGCAGATTGGGTGAGTGTGATGCATGCAGATGGTGCCGGTACCAAAAGTATACTGGCTTATTTGTACTGGAAAGAAACCGGCGATGCAAGTGTATGGAAAGGTATTGCACAGGATGCTGTGGTAATGAACCTGGATGACTTACTCTGTGTGGGTATCTATGATAACCTATTATTTTCTTCAACAATTGACAGAAATAAAGCAGTCATACCGGGTGAAGTACTGGACGCTATTATCAACGGTACGCAGGAACTGTTTGATAACCTGAAACAGTTTGGTGTAAACATTCATTACCTGGGTGGTGAAACAGCCGATGTAGGTGATGTGGTACGCACCATAGCTGTGAATGGAACCATGGGAGCACGCTGGCCTAAAAATAAAATCATCAGTAATGATAAAATACAGCCGGGCGATGTAATTGTGGGTTTGGCCTCCTTTGGTCAATCCAATTATGAAACGGCTTACAACAGCGGCATAGCCAGCAATGGTTTAACCAGCGCACGGCATGATGTGTTGAGCAAATATTATGCACAGCAGTTTCCTGAAACCTTTGAACCAAGTTTAAAAGATGAATTGGTGTATATTGGAAAGCATCGATTGACCGACCTGCTACAAGAACCAAATTCCAAAAAACAAATTTCAATTGGGGAACTCATACTTTCTCCCACACGCACCTTTGCACCGGTGCTCAAAGAAATTTTGATCCATCATTTTGACGCTGTTCATGGCCTGATACATTGCAGCGGTGGCGGACAAACCAAGTGTTTGAAATACCTGCCGGGTACTATGAAAGTTGTAAAGGACAATTTGTTTGCTCCACCTGTTATATTTAATCTCATACAAGAAGCAAGTGGTGCGGATGCGAGGGAAATGTACCAGGTGTTTAATATGGGCACCAGACTGGAAATTTATACAGATGAAACAAATGCACAGCAGTTTATTTCGATAGCACAATCCTTTGGTGTGGAAGCACAGGTGATAGGAAGGGTAGAGGAGAGTGGGAAAAAGGAAGTAGAGATAAGACTGAAAGAAGAAATACTTCTTTATTGAGAACAGAATACAACATGTAGCAATCATGTTGGTTTTTATATAAATTCCGTTCCGCTGAGTACGTATTTATTCAGATTCTTTAAAATTGATTTATTAAACATTTTGTGAACTTAGAATTTTATATGTTATCAGGTTCATAACAATAAGAAATTGAATTACGAAAGCCCCTCTGCCTCAAAAGTTCTTTACAACGAAAACGAAATTTTATTTCCATCATTTCCTGCAAAACAGACTTCAGCATTACATTTTTTTGAAAAGCTCTGGTTCAGGATTAACTGCATATTTAAATTTAACCACGTCATTTTTTATAAAAAAGAATGAAGCGATTCATCAAAAAAATAAGAACTAAAGGGATTGTCATAAATTTTCAATAATTCGTGTGCAAGAGAATGAAATACATATTTTTGCCAAAACGAAAACAACAAACAAGATGGCCTCCATTGTAAACATATCCAACGCCAACATTTACCAAAGCGGTAACCTTATTCTTAATAATGTTAATCTTAATGTAGATGAAGGTGAGTTTGTATATCTCGTAGGAAAAACCGGTACAGGCAAATCTTCGCTGCTGAAAACATTATATGGCGAGCTTCCTTTAACACAGGGGGAGGGAACTGTAAATGGTTTTAATCTTCGTGAAATGGATTGGAAAAAAGTACCTTTCCTACGCAGAAGTTTAGGCGTAGTTTTTCAGGATTTTCAATTACTCACTGATAGAAATGTGCACGAGAATTTAAAGTTTGTGCTGAAAGCTACAGGCTGGAGAGATGAAAACCTGATGAAAGAAAAAATAAATGATGTACTGGATAAGGTGGGTCTGAAATCAAAAGGATTTAAGATGCCTTTTGAAATGAGTGGTGGCGAGCAGCAACGGGTGGATATTGCCAGAGCATTGCTCAATTCTCCCAAATTAATTTTAGCCGATGAGCCCACCGGTAACCTTGATCCTGAAACCAGTGATGAAATCATGAATTTGCTTATTAAGGTTGCAAAGGACTTTAATACAGCAGTAATAATGGCAACACATGATTTTATGGTAATTAAAAAGTTTCCCGCCAGATTAGTGAAGACGGAGGGAGGAAAAGTGTGGGACAATGCTACTGTAGAGCATGCATAAGCTTCACAGCATTTTCTTCATTATTGTAATGCTGCATTAAAAGTCCCTGCCGCAGTTGAATATCATCGTCAGTAAATGTTTTGTGAAATAAACGGAATGCATGATACTTAAGCTCAGTAGGGTTATTTACAATTGTACATGCTTTTTCCAGATGTGACCCCTTTACCATTTCGTTGGTTGCAATTACATGACGTCCATTAAAAACCGCATTCAGTAATTTAAATTTAATTCCTGAATCTGTAAAGGAAGGTAAAATATGGAGTTGTGCCTTTTGAATAAGATCCTGCAGTTCTGTTTCAGCAGGGTTTTCTACAATACAGGTATGCTGGTGAAGATGTGCTAAGCTTATTAAACGTTTAGAAGGATTTTTACCTGCAACTACCAGCGGAATTTCCAGGTTGGCAAACACCTTCTCAAGCAGCCAACTGGCTGCTTTTTCATTTTCAGCAACTGAAAGATTTCCATGATACAGGGCAAAAGTTCCCAAACCCTCTTTTGATGTTACCATCTGACCGGAGATAAATGGCGGAATAAAATGGGTACTTCTTGCTTTAAATACTTTTCTGTAGTACGCTGCATCAGATTCACTCAACGCAAGTATGGTGTAATTTCTCAATTGCTCCTCGTGCCGTTTAAGCAAACGACTTTCATTCTGCATGTATGCTTTTTTGAGCAATGATTTTTCCCACATTCCTACCTGTTTGTAATATTCACATTCAACATTATGGAGCCTTACAGCTACATTTTGCTTTTTTAACTTTCCGGTTATCAAGCCATATGTACAATGTACTCCTTCCAGCAGCACAGGATGTGCATCAGCATTTAAACGCTCCCACAATGCATCATCTTTTCGTGAAGCCACGATATAAGGAAACTCAAGCGAAAATCCTTTATGCCCTTCGTTTCGCTTATAATAATATACTTCTTCACATAAATCATTGAGCAGTTGTTGATGTTCACGACCATACTCAAAACAATGCAGGTGTACTTTAACTCCAATTTTATGGAGTGCTTTTATTTTATTAAACACATCCGTTACCCCGCCATAATCAGCCGGGTAGGGGATATCAAAGGAAACGATATGTAAATGCTTATTCAAAAACTGAAGAATAAAATTTAAGTAATTTCTTTTCCTCCTGCTGCCAGTTCAATACCTCACGGGCTTTGAGGCAGTTTTGCTTGAGTTGTTTATACAAAACAACATCCGTCAACAAAAGGTTGAGTGCATCTGCAATTGTTTTGGATGAAGTATCTTTTATTAAAAGAGCCACCGCAAATTCATCGTTTATCTGCCGGTATGCAGGGTAATCCATTGCCACCTGTGGTACTCCTGCCATTATATAATCAAAAAAACGGTTGGCCAAACTCAGGTAATTACTTTTACCATTGTTTTCAAAAAGCGTGAGCCCTGCATATGCGGAGGCAGTTATAACCCACAGGTTTCCGGGGTGCAATTTACCCTGGAGAAACACTTTATCTTCCACGTTGTTTTGTTTGATTAATAGCTTTGTTTGATGATAAAAATTTCCATCACCATATATATGCAAAGGAGCAGGTACGTTTTTCATAGCAGGTATTAATGTTTCAAAACTCCTGCCTTCATTTACTGCACCCTGGTAAAGAAGGAAAACTGACAATGGAACATTTTCTTTCATTTGTTCTGCCTCATCCTTTATTTTTTTTACAGGTACATTTCTTATTACTTCATACTGTATGCCATACAATTTTTCAAATTCTCCGGCAATTGGTTCGCAAACGGTATAACCGTATTTAAATTCCGGAACGGTAAAGCGCTCAATCCATTTCCATATTTTGTAACGCCCCGGACGAGTAACAATTTCCTTCATTTCACAAAACAATTCATGTGCGTCATAAATTCGTTTGCAGCCTTTGAGTTTTGAAATAAAATATACCGGAAGAATGGTATCCAAATCAATAGCGCAAATGCCATCTGCTTTTTGAAACAGGAGCCAAAAAAATAGCCGAAGATTATACTCTGCATAAAATGCTACTCCTTTCGAAAAAAAACAGGGAAGTCTTTTTTGCCGAAAATTTTGATTTCTAAGTGGAAGCGAACCCGGCATTTCTCTCCCGGCCAGCAGCACATCATAACCATTAGCAGCTAAACTGGAGCAAATTCGCATCATGCGCTGGTCATAATTCAAATCATTTGTTACTGTAAAGATGATACGGGGCAATGGGCTTTAATTTTCGGAAGCAATATAAATCAATTGATTTGCTTAACTTAATCTTCATTTTTTTTATGAAACAACTCATCACAAAATTTTATTCTGCGTTTGCCTTACACGATGCAGCAACTATGGCTGACTGCTATCACCCTCATGCTGACTTTACTGATGAAGTTTTTGTACATCTGAAAGGTAAAGAACCGGGCATGATGTGGAAAATGCTCGTTGAACGCAGTAAAGACCAATTAATGATTCAGTTTAGCAATGTGCAGGTTTTAGGTGATAAAGGCAGTGCAGATTGGGTGGCATCATATGTTTTTTCAGCTACAGGCCGAAACGTCATAAATCATATCCATGCTGAGTTTGAGTTTAAAGACGGGTTGATTTACCGTCATAAAGATTCATTTGATTTGCATAAATGGGCAGCGCAGGCTATGGGTTGGAAAGGTCAATTACTGGGCGGCTTTGGATTTTTCAAACGCCAGATACAGAAGCAAGCACGCCAAAGTTTGAACAAATACATCCAAAAACAAGACCTTTTAGCGTAAATATTCAATTTTTTACCTCCCAAAATCTGCAATTTTATCTCAATTACCCTTACCTTTGCCGCCACAAATTACAGATGTAAATAATTGGATGTCCATTAAAAAAATCTAAGATGTCAGCAACTACAAAAGAAAAAAAAGCAACAATCTTCACAAACTTCGGCGGTAAGGCTGAAAACACCGGCTCCATTGAAGGTCAAATTGCCCTTCTTACAGAGCGTATCAACCACATTTCAGGTCACCTGAAAGAGAATAAAAAAGATTTCTCTTCAAATCGTGGTTTAATGCAGTTGGTAGGTAAGCGTAAGCGCCTGTTAACCTATCTGAGCAAGCATAACCTCACCGGTTACCGTCAATTGATTGAAAAACTCGGATTACGTAAATAATCCATATGAGCTTATAAATAATATTCCCAACTGTTGTATTTCACGGTTGGGATTTTGTTCTTTAAGCACATCTGTTTTTCAGCCCTTTTTTCACACTTGAACCCGAGATTGCTTTTGCTTTCCCTTAAAGGGTTCTATAAAATTTAAAACATGTTATCACAACCAATCAGTAAATCATTCGATTTAGGCGGTGGCCGTATAGTAACTATAGAAACCGGTAAATTGGCCCGCCAGGCAGATGGCGCTGTAACTGTGCGTCAGGGTAATTGCGTATTGCTTGCCACAGTAGTAGCCAATAAAGAACCCAAAGAGGGTCAGGATTTCTTTCCTCTTTCAGTAGATTATCAGGAAAAATTCGCCTCAGCAGGTCGTATACCCGGCTCCTTCTTTAAGCGTGAAGCACGATTGAACGATTATGAAATATTAACCAGCCGTTTGGTTGACCGTGCATTGCGTCCTTTGTTTCCAGAAGATTATTTATGTGATGTGCAGGTGCTCATCAATCTTGTTTCAAGTGATGCTGAAGTAATGCCTGATGCATTGGCTTGTTTGGCCGCATCAGCCGCCTTAGCCGTTTCAGATATTCCTATTAAAGAGATTATTTCTGAAGTACGTATTGCAACAGTTGATGGTGAAATGGTGATAAATCCTACACGCAGCCAACTGGCAAAAGCTACATCTGAATTTATTATTGCTGCAACTGAAAAAAACCTGATGATGGTAGAAGGTGAGGCAAAAGAATGCAGTGAAGAAGATTTGGTAAAAGCATTGGAACTGGCGCATGATGCCATTCGTATACAAATCAAAGCACAACAGGAATTAAGGGAAGCAAAAGGTGTTACCACCAAGCGTGATTACAAAAAGCCTGAAACCAATGAAGAAATCAATCAAAAAGTAATTGCCTTCGCAAAAGATAAAATTTACACAATTGCAAAAGCAGGTACCGGCAAAAACGAACGCAGCGATGCTTTCAGTGCTTTAAAAGATGAGTTGATTGCAAGTTTAGGTGAAGAGGCAACGGATGCGGAGAAGAAATTAGCCAAGAAATATTACGAAGACCTGAAGTGGGAAGTAGTTCGTGATATGATTTTAGAAGACAGAGTTCGTTTGGACGGTCGTAAACTTGACCAGGTACGTCCGCTTGCTATGGAAATAGAACCTTTACCCACACCGCATGGCTCAGCCTTATTTACACGTGGCGAAACTCAATCGTTAACCACTGTAACATTGGGAACTAAACTTGATGAGTTGTTAATTGAAAGCGCTGCCAAGAGTGAATATTCAAAATTCATTCTTCACTATAACTTTCCACCTTTTTCAACCGGAGAAGTAAAAATGATGCGTGGCCCCGGCCGCAGAGAAGTGGGTCATGGTAACCTGGCTATGCGTTCCTTAAAACAAATGATGCCCGGTAATGAATATCCATATACCGTACGTGTAGTGAGTGATATTTTGGAATCAAACGGTTCTTCTTCTATGGCTACTGTATGTGCCGGTTCACTGGCGTTAATGGATGCAGGTGTACCTGTACAAAAACACGTAAGTGGAGTAGCTATGGGATTAATTACCCGTGGCGATGGTAAGTACGCCATTCTTACTGATATTTTGGGTGATGAAGATCACCTTGGTGATATGGACTTTAAAGTAACCGGTACCCGTGAAGGTATTTGCGGTGTGCAAATGGATATCAAAGTAGATGGTTTGAGTATGGAAG
>CAYPBV010000062.1:12578-18686 GCA_964409025.1 uncultured Chitinophagaceae bacterium
GTATGGAAGTGATGCGTGAAGCATTGGCGCAGGCCCGTGCCGGACGTTTGCATATTCTTGATGCCATGTATGAGTGTGTTACAGAAGCTAGAGCTGAAGTAAAACCACATGCACCACGCATGGAAAAACTGATCATTGATAAAGAATTTATTGGTGCTGTTATCGGGCCCCAGGGTAAAGTGATTCAGGAAATCCAGCGTGAAACAGGTACTACAATTACAATTGAAGAGGTTGGCAATTATGGTGAAGTGAGTATATTCTCACCTGCAAAAGAAGGATTGGAGAAAGCTGTTGCATGGGTAAAAGGTATAGTGGCTGTACCCGAAGTAGGTGCTGTATATGAAGCAACGGTAAAGGGCATTAAAGAATTTGGAGCATTTGTAGAATTCCTGCCTAAAAAAGAAGGATTATTACACATAAGTGAAATAAGCTGGAAGCGTTTAGAAAGCATGGATGGAGTTTTGAAAATTGGTGATGTAGTAAAAGTGAAATTGATTGGTCTTGACCCACGTACCGGAAAGTTTAAACTGAGCCGGAAGGTGTTGATGCCTAAACCTGAAAGCGCTCCTAAACCTCAACAGCCTGCTCCTCCACAGGAAGATGGCGAAGAACGTTTGTAAAATCTGAGTAAACAGAAATAACTTTGAGTCCCGCCGGAGGCGGGACTTTTTATTGAACTAAATCAAAGAATGGAAAACTATATTGAAATAACAATCATTTCTGCTCAAGCCCAACAAAATGAAATACTTATAGCTTTACTTTCCAATGAAGGATATGATGGTTTTGAAGAAACAGACACCTCTTTAAAAGCCTGTATTCCTGAAACTGAATTTGACAAAACTGTATTGGAAGAATTGATTAAATCATTTGACCTCAAATATGAGCAACAAATCATAGCACCTCGAAATTGGAATGCAGAGTGGGAAAGCAGTTATCAACCTGTAGTAGTGGAAGATATTGTGGCAGTACGTGCACATTTTCACCGGCCCATACCAAATGTAAAACACGAAATTATTATTACTCCAAAAATGAGTTTTGGAACGGGTCATCATGCCACCACCTGGCAAATGATGAAACTGATGCAGCAGCTTGATTTCAATAATAAAAAGGTATTTGACTTTGGATGTGGTACAGGTGTACTTGCCATTCTTGCTGAAAAAATGGGCGGAACTGAAATTCTTGCAACTGATATTGATGATTGGTGTATTGATAACACAGTCGAAAATACAACGATGAACCAATGTACTCATATCAAAGCTTTGCAAAGCGATGTACCGCCAAATGGGGAATCGTATGATGTAATTCTTGCAAATATCAATCGGCACATCTTACTTCAGTTCATGCAGCAACTTTCAAGTATTCTTCTACCTGATGGTTATTTATTCATGAGCGGATTTTATGCAGATGAAAATCACTTGTTAATTAATGAAGCTTCAAAATGGGGTTTGCAACTATGTACATCATCTGAGCGTCAGCAATGGAGTTCTTTGATGTTTCAAAAATCAACTGCGGCATGAACCTTTTCATACTCATCATAGCATCTTATTTGCTGGGTTCAATACCTACAGCGATCTGGGTGAGTAAATGGTTCTTTGGCATTGATATACGGGAACACGGCAGTAAAAACATGGGCGCTTCAAACACCTTTCGGGTGCTGGGCGCAGGTTGGGGAATTGTTGTTTTATTGGTTGATATGGGTAAAGCGGTTGCTGCAGTTCAACTGTCAAATTATGTAGATGAAAGAAGCTGGTTGGGTGATGAACAACTGTTTTGGCAATTGGTACTTGGCCTTGTGGCGGTAGTGGGGCATATCTTTCCTGTATTTGCTGGCTTCAAAGGAGGTAAAGGAGTGGCAAGTTTACTGGGTGTTGTACTTGCAATTCAACCATGGACAGCTCTGATAAGCGTTATTGCCTTTACAATTGTTGTATTGCTTACAAACTATATTTCACTCGGTTCGTTAATTGCTGTGCTGGTATTTACGGCTTGTGTGTGGTTTGCATGGAAAGAAGAAAATGTTTACTTCAAGTGGTTTGCTATTTTTTCAGCTATACTCATTTTCATATTACATGCATCAAATATTAAACGTTTATTAAAAGGAACAGAAAATAAAATCAGTTTTAAAAAGAAAAGAAAGGATAAGTAACTTTAACATTACTATTTCGGCAATCTTGGTATATAAATTGAAACACACTTATAAAACTCTACATTATGAAACAGATTATTTTGTCTTTGCTTATAGCTTTATCTGTATCAGCTTGCGTAAAAAATCAGGTTACGGGGAGGAGGCAATTACAATTGCTTCCGGAAAATGAACTGCAGGCTATGGCTTCTCAACAATACCGTCAGTTTTTAACGGAAAACAAAGTAGTAGCTGTTAATGTAAATAAGGACGCAGAAATGGTGCGAAGAGTAGGTACACGTATTGCGTATGCCATTACCAAGTATTATGAAAGCCAGGGTAAGGCAAATATTATAGATGGATATCAATGGGAGTTTAATTTAATTGATAGTAAAGATGTAAATGCATGGTGTATGCCGGGTGGTAAAGTAGTGGTGTATACGGGTTTACTGCCTGTTACACAAAATGAAGCTGCTTTAGCAGTAGTGATGGGGCATGAAATTGCACATGCTATCGCTACTCATGGAAATGAGCGTATGAGTCAGGGTGTACTGCAACAATTAGGAGGGGTGGCCTTATCTGTTGCTGTGGCCAATAAACCGGCAGAAACTCAGAATTTATTCTTACAATCGTATGGTATCGGTTCTACAGTACTTGGTACTTTACCCTTTAGCAGAAAGCAAGAGGTAGAGGCTGACAGGTTTGGGCTTATATTTTCAGCCATGGCCGGTTATAATCCCAATGAGGCAATTCCTTTCTGGCAACGTATGGCTCAGGTGGGGGGCGGTCAAAAACCCCCTGAATTCTTAAGCACTCACCCCAGTGATGAAACACGTATTGCCAATATGCAAAAGTTTATTCCTGAAGCCATGCAATACTATAAACCGATTGGCAAATAAGGAATTAGCCTGAAAATCTTATAAAAATCAATCTTTTTGTTTAATAACAAGGTTAAATAAGTTAATCAAAAACGTTTGCATAAAGGGCAAAAGGCTTACTTTTGCCCTCTCATTTTTTAGTTCTCATCAAAATTTACAGTATGTCAATTTCTCTTTTGGAAAAGTTGCAGTTGAATGAAGAAAAGAACTTATTAATCCAGGGCCTCCCTTCCTCCATCGAGAAGCATTTTGTAAAACTTTCCTTTGCTAAGAATGTAACACCACTCCTTCGTACAAAAAAAATTGATTTTGCACTAGTGTTTGCAGTAAATCAAAACCAGTTAAATGGAATCCTGAAGGAAGTGTTGCCTGCTCTTTCACCAAAGGCCAAGTTTTGGATTGCATCCCCTAAATCCACTTCAAAAATTGTAAGTGATTTAAACCGTGATGGAAGTTGGCAGTTTGTATGCCAATGTGGTTTTGAAACCTCTGAGGTAGTGGATCTGGATCATGTATGGACTGCAATGCGATTTGAACAAGCTATGGCATTGCCACCCAAAGCCACACGTACTAACCGTGCTTCAAGGTTAAGCCCTGCAGAAGCATAAAGAAATTTGTTAAACATTACTTGCAACGGCCTTCTTTTAAGATGGCCGTTTTTTTATTGTTTAATTTTAAAAATCTGCTTACCTTTTACCTGCTTTTCACCAATTCATTCTGTTATGAAAAATTTATTACTCATCATTTCATTTTCAGTTTTTACCGTTTCAAATTATGCACAAAAAAGCTTGCCTCTTTATGCCATAACTTCTGATAATAACAATTTACAGTGGCTGAATATAAATCTGGTTGATGCTGCCAATGGAACTGTGTTAAAGTCAATTTTCAGTACTAACCAAAAAAATGTGCAGGTAATTAAATCAGGCACAACCTCAGTTGTAAGTAAAAATCAAGAAACAGAAGGTCCTACTGAATCAATGGTTGCTGCTGCAGCCTTTTCAAAAGCACAAAATGCAATTTATTTTATACCCTTGCGAATACCAGAGTTGAGATGGGCTGATTTAAGTAAAGGCAACCCAATATATTATAGCTATCAATCACCCGTTTTAAGTAACCTTGATTTTAATGACGCAGCAAATCATTTTACAAGAATGTGTATGGGTGCAGATGGTTACGGTTATGCACTTACAAACGATGGCAATCACTTAATTCGTTTTACCGCCAGTGCCGAGCCACAGATTATGGATTTGGGAAACCTGGTAGATGCTCCTGATAACAAAGATATTTCCATTCATAATCAAAGTACCAGTTGGGGTGGCGATATGATTGCCGGCACTGATGGAAAACTTTTCATCATATCCCAACGCAGTTATGTTTTTGAATTTTCACCCAGGGAAAAAATCGTTTCTTTAATAGGACAAATAAAAAATTTACCACAAAATTTTACCACTAACGGAGCTGCTGTTAATGAAAATGGTGATTTAATTATTGCGTGCAGCAATGGAAATCACCCCTACTTTAAAGTAGATATGGGCTCATTAACTGCTACTGCATTTTTAACACAATCATCCACCGGAATCAACAGTTCTGATCTTGCAAGTCAATTTTTGATGAGAAGATCTGTAACCAATAATGGAACCTATGTAGAAAATCGTATACCTATTACCGGCCAAAAAATCAGCATGTATCCCAATCCGGTAACGAATAACAGATTGCAGCTTATTTTTGATGCTGTAGAAAACGGTGAATACAGTATCCAACTGCTGGATTTGAGTGGTAAGCAACTCACAAATAAAGTAGTTACAATTTCCGGTAGCGGTCAGATTTCTTCCATGGATCTTCCATTAACATTAAGTAGGGGTGTATATCTTGTAAAAGTGCTTAACCATGAATTTAAAACAGTTTTTTCTGATAAGGTAATGCTTCAATAGTTATCAATTTATAACACCCGCACTTCATTTCGGTTATTCATATTAGGACGTCCTGCAATGGAATTGGTTTGAGTAATACCAACAAGTTCATCTGTTCGGCCGCCTAATGGACGATAATAAACAAGTATAGTATAATTATTTTCGGTTTCCCACCAGTTACCTTCAGTAATATCTGTACTTAATTCATTCGTTTTTCTATCTCTGGTGATATAGCAATAATCATAATTACCCTGCTTTAAAAACTGTTTATTTTCGTATAACCCCGTTTCAGAGTTAAACGTCATTTTGCTTGCTTCACTTAATTCATAATTAGTGAGTTCACCAAAAACATACACATCCTTGTTTGCGTATGGTTGTTTGTCGGGCGTATAATATTGAAACCATACACTTGCATAATCTCCCTGCCAGTAAGGATTATTGTTTTCAATATTTCCCAGCATGTACATTCCATTTATATCACGGTAGTACATGTAGCGTAGAGTATTTCGTTCACTTTCAGGCTTAATCCAGAGTGTTTGACCCCTATTGGTATAATCACCTTTTTGAATGCGGTCTGTTTGTAAACGAAGGATAGAAAGATTTATCCATCGCCATTCTTTCTGTGCTTTAAACAAACCTTCATTCTCCGTATTGTATTCCAGTACATTTTGCCTAACAAAGGTAGGTTGTAAATTGGCAATACAATTATCCCATCGGTTATTTTGAAGAATCACCACTTTTATCTGCTGAAAAATATTTGTTGGTTTTAAGTTTTGAACATTTACGCTGAATTGCAATTTATGATGCGATTTTGCAAACGCAGGATTAAATGATTGTAAAACAGCAGCTCCTGCATTGGCTCTGTTATCTACTACTAAAAAGCGCTTTGTAAAAACAGTTTGAGATGTATCACCGTTGGTAAAAACTTTTAAAATATAGTTGCCGCTGCGGGTAGGAGCAGTGTTTTTGTCAGGTACAGTTGCCATGTAATGTGTATATCGGGTAAGTGCTATGGACGAATTACGATAGGTGCCAATACGCACATTAGAAAAACCACGCATATAATCAAATTGCGAAAGCATAGCAGGCGTCCAATCGGCATTACATAAAGTAAATGTGTAAGAATAATACTTGAAATCGGCATCCAAATCATCAAAATGTAATTCTAATTGATCGCCTCCGTTTAACCGGATAATGG
>CAYPBV010000063.1:0-18321 GCA_964409025.1 uncultured Chitinophagaceae bacterium
ATCCACACCTATATCTTTTAAGCCTTTGATATTGTTGATAAGAATGTTTTGATATTTAATAGCGCCGGGTAAAATATGACTGGTGCAAAGCTCGCCCATGATGCGTCCTTCAATCTGTACCTTCTTGATGTACTTTTCCAGTTCAATTTCATGACGGGCTTCCAGCTCAGCATGATTGTAAACACCGGTGCTTTCAAATAATGCTTTTGCTTTTTTAGTAACCATTGCATCCAATGCCAGCGGTGTTGTTTTTACATTGGGCAATCCACGCTTCTCAGCTTCCTGTGCCCATGCATCACTGTAACCATCACCTTCAAACAATACCTTCTTGCTTTCGCTGATGTATTGTTGTAATACATGCATGATAGCAATTTCTTTCTTATCACCTTTTTCAATCAACGCATCCACTTCTTTCTTAAACTGAGCCAGCGTTTCTGACATGATTGCGTTTAACACCGTCATAGCATTAGCACAGTTGGCGCTTGAACCCACCGCACGGAATTCAAATTTGTTTCCTGTAAATGCAAAAGGTGACGTACGATTACGATCGGTATTATCAAGCAACAGCTCAGGAATGCTCTTGTGTAAATCTAATTTGAGAATAGCTTCATCCTGCTCATCAAATTTATCGGTTACACGTTTTTCAACTGCTTCCAGAACTTCGCTCAAATATTTACCAACGAAAACAGAGATGATAGCAGGCGGGGCTTCATTGGCACCCAAACGATGATCATTTCCGGCGCTGGCAATAGATGCTCTCAGCAAATCTGCATAAGTATCAACGGCACGAATAACGTTTACAAAAAAAGTAAGGAACATTAAATTAGTCTTGGGCGTTTTACCGGGAGCCAATAAGTTTACTCCTGTATCTGTAGCCATGCTCCAGTTGTTGTGCTTACCACTACCGTTAATTCCGGCAAAGGGTTTTTCATGCATCAGCACACGCAGGTTGTGGCGGCGTGCAACACGGTCCATCACATCCATCAATAATGAGTTATGATCAACGGCAATACTTACTTCTTCAAAAATAGGCGCACACTCAAACTGTGCGGGTGCTACTTCGTTGTGACGTGTACGCAGTGGAATACCGAGTTTGTAAGATTCTGTTTCGAAATCTCTCATGAATGCGTATACCCGCTCAGGAATAGAACCAAAATAATGATCTTCTAACTGTTGACCCTTTGCAGGAGAGTGACCAAATACAGTGCGTCCGCTTAATACCAAATCAGGACGGGCATTAAACATGGCTTCATCTACTACAAAATATTCTTGTTCCCATCCGAGGGTAGCTGTAACACGGGTTACATTTTTATCAAAGTAGTTAGCTACTTCAACTGCATTCTTATTTAAAGATTCTAATGATTTTAATAAAGGTCCTTTATAATCCAGTAATTCACCAGTGTAAGAAACAAAGATGGTAGGAATACAAAGTGTTTTACCACTGCCTGTTTCAATGATGAAGGCGGGTGAAGAGGGGTCCCATGCCGTATAACCACGTGCTTCAAATGTAGCACGAAGACCACCACTGGGGAAGGAAGAGGCATCGGGCTCCTGCTGAATTAACGCAGCGCCATCAAATTCTTCAATAGCAGTACCATCTCCTTTGAGGGTAAAAAAGGAATCATGCTTTTCAGCTGTAGTTCCTGTTAATGGTTGAAACCAGTGTGTGTAATGTGTTACACCCTTAGCCTCAGCCCATTGACGGATGCCGCTTGAAATTTGATTGGCCATGGAGCGGTCAATACGCTTACCACTTTTTACTGAAGCTGAAAGGCTTTTATATGCTTCATCGCTCAAAAATTCACGGGCTGTTTTGAGTGTGAATACATTTTCGCCAAAAATTGCTGTGATTTTAGCTGAGCCACCTGCCTGTGCATCAGGTTGTACTCTCAGGTTGTCGATTGCTTTAAAACGAAGAGACTGCATGAGTTGTAAAGGTTTAAAGCGCAAAAGAAAGGAAAAAAGCCTAAAAAAGTGAATTTGTTTTGGCTAAAAACTGGGATTTTATTAACACAAACGCTTGTTTTGTGTTGAAATGCTAATTTTTGTTTTAATAAATGGGCGAAATCTAATTAAAAAGTAAAATGAAAATTATTTTAATATGTTTAATTTCCAACGGCTTGTAGCCAAAATTGGTACTACCAGCATGGGCAGGTAAATACTCCGGTATCTTACAATGGCCCCAAGTTGTGGTACAATATAGCCGGTTAATAAAAGCAGTGCCATTGAAATCATAAGAAAAAATAAGACGACTGAGTGATTATAGGGATTATCAGTAAATCGGAAGAACCATATAAAAATAATCATCCATAAAACTGCAAGCTCCAATGCAGATAATAAATAAAATGGCGAGTTGATTTCAGTAAGATACGGCCTGGCCATTGTATGATTTAAAGCCTGCGGCGCATTTAACAAAAAGCTTTTTGCAGTTGCTTTTAACTCCCGTTGTGGAAGTACCGAATTGCCGCCGAGTTTTCGAAATTCAACCTGACGCATGACGATGGAAATGGGCAGGTCAAATTTGGGGTGGATGTATTTGCCGCAGAAAAAGAGAGTTATGCCTGCTGCGGCAACTATTAAAAATACAATCCATTTTTGCGTAAAGAATTTTTCTGCAAGCCACCAGGCTGCAAATGCAGGTATGGCAGCCAGCACAATATGATTGCGTACCGGAAAAATCAACAACACCAGTAAGGCTATCAGCGTATAGCTTAAGAACGAAAGTTTATGTTCTTTTAGTCCGAAATAAAAAAGATAGGCAGCAACAGTGAGTAACATAAATACGAAACCGTCTTTATGGATGCCTGATGTCCAGAATAAAAAAGAGGGAATGAGAAAAGTACCGGCCGTTACAATGATTTTTTTACCGGGAAACACATCATTCATGATACGCATGAATGCAACAGGTCCAAAAAAAGTAATGAAAGAATAAAAAATAACATTTACAAAATATCGGGAGCCGCTGAAGATATTGAAGATGGAAACCATTTTAATCATGTACAACTCTTTCAAATCTTTCCAGTAAGAATTAACTGATGAAAAAATATGGCGGTAATTTTTATGTTCAGGATTGGAAAAGATATTGGTAAAATAAGCTTCTGGATTTTTGAACAGTAATTCAGTTTCTGTTTTTGATTCAAAAAAATACCTCCATGTATCTGCCGATATTGTGTAATTCGGGTCTTTCATATAATACCATCCATACAAAATACCTGCGGCAACTTTCAGGGTAAATAAACCAATCAACCACTGATTACTCAATCCGGAATTATTGAAAAACCTGATACGGGTAATAAGCCAGCTGAATAAAATGAGGTATAAACCAAATAAAAAGCAGGTCATCATATTTGTCAAAATAAAATAATTCTTTCCACAGCATCAAACCATTCCTGCATCAATCGTACTTTTGCGCTTTCAAACTCATTATGGAAGTAACAGTAAAAACCGCACAACAACTTCGTTTAACCGAAGAGGAATTTGAACTCATCAAACAAAAATTAGGACGTACTCCCAACTTTAATGAACTCTGTGCCTTTAGTGGTATGTGGAGTGAGCATTGCAGTTATAAGAATTCCATTAAATGGTTAAAAACATTACCACGTGATGGTGGCCGTATGTTGGTGGCTGCTGGTGAAGAAAATGCCGGATTAATGGATATTGGTGATAACCTCGGCGTTGTATTTAAAATTGAAAGTCATAATCACCCCAGTGCCATTGAACCGTTTCAGGGGGCGGCTACAGGTGTGGGTGGTATTCACAGAGATATTTTTACAATGGGTGCCAGGCCCATTGCAGCACTCAACTCCTTGCGTTTTGGTAATTTAAAAGAAGCTAAAACGCAACATTTACTGGGTGGTGTGGTGCATGGCATTGGTCATTACGGCAACTGTTTTGGTGTGCCTACAGTGGGTGGTGAAATTTATTTTGAAGAATGCTATCATACCAATCCATTGGTGAACGCCATGAGTGTGGGGATTGTAAAAGCAGGAGAAACAGTGAGTGCTACTGCAGCGGGTTTAGGTAATCCTGTTTTCTTTGTGGGAAGTGCTACTGGTAAAGACGGTATCGGCGGCGCCAGTTTTGCCAGTGCTGATATTACTGCTGAAAGTGCAGAAGAGTTGCCAGCGGTGCAGGTGGGTGATCCGTTTCAGGAGAAAAAATTATTGGAAGCTTGTCTGGAAGTAATTCAAACAGCCGCTGTGGTAGGTATGCAGGATATGGGTGCTGCAGGAATTATTTGTTCCACTGCTGAAATGAGTGCAAAAGGAGCTGTAGGCATGCGTATTGACTTAGATAAAGTTCCCACCCGTCAGCAAAACATGAAAACATGGGAGCTGTTGTTGAGTGAAAGCCAGGAACGGATGTTGATGGTTGTGGAGAAAGGAAAAGAACAACTCGTACTTGATGTATTTGAGAAATGGGATTTGCCTTGTAGTGAAATTGGTGAAGTAACAGATGATGGTTTGTTGAAATTTTATATGCATGGGCAACTGGAAGCTGAAATTCCTGCGCATGAATTAGTGCTTGGCGGTGGCGCTCCGCAATACACAAGAGAATACAGCGAACCCAAATATTTTGAACAAATTAAACAGTTTGATGCAGCTGCTATTACTGTGCCTGATGATTTAAAAGCAGTAGCCGAACAATTGATACAAATACCCAACATTGCAAACAAGCGTGTGGTGTATCATCAATACGACAGTATGGTGGGCACCGGTAATACCTCAACCAATGCACCTACAGATGCACAGGTAGTACATGTAAAAGGAACAAAAAAAGGTTTAGCAGTTACAACGGATTGCAACAGTAAATATGTGTTTGCAGATCCTTACAAAGGAGCAATGATTGCAGTTAGTGAAGCAGCACGCAACATCGTATGCAGTGGTGGTGAGCCCTTGGGTGTAACCAACTGTTTAAACTTTGGCAATCCTTATGATCCGCAAGTGTATTACCAATTTGTTCATGCCATAAAAGGTATGGGCGATGCGTGCAGAAAGTTTAACACACCTGTTACCGGTGGTAATGTGAGCTTTTACAATCAAAGTCCGGATGGTCCTGTTTACCCAACACCAACGATTGGTATGGTGGGATTGCTTGAAAATATCAACCATAGAATGACGCTTGATTTTAAAGCAGAAGGCGATGTGATTTTCTTAATCGGCAAATCAAGCAATGATATTGCCAGCAGTGAATACTTGCACAAACTGCACGGAGTGGAGTTTAGCCCGGCTCCTTATTTTGAACTGGAAGAAGAATTTGCATTGCAGCAAAAAATAGCTGAGCTCATCAGTAAAAAAATAATTGTTAGTGCACATGATGTGAGTGAAGGTGGATTGTTTACCACTTTACTGGAATCATCTTTCAATCATAATCTTGGCTTTGATGTGGAGGCAAGTGATGCAGCCATTCGTAAGGATGCTTATTGGTTTGGCGAAGGGCAAAGCAGAGTGGTGGTAAGCGTGAAGCCTGATAATGTAGCGATGCTGAAAGAAGTAGTGGTTGATTTCCCTCATGCTGAGCTTGGTTTTGTAACCAATGGCTCCATTGAAGTAGATGGAATGAACTGGGGAATTATTTTGGATTGGAAAGAAAAATATGATACGGCTATTGAAAATTTATTGGCAGGTCATGAAAGTGAGCATGCATTAACGGCTTTATAGGAATGAATAAACAAGCTACGATAATAATCACAGGTGCTGCCGGTTTCATTGGCAGTTGCATGATGCAGTACTTAAATGAACTGGGCTTTACTAATTTGATTTTGGTTGATGAGTTTAACCGTGATGATAAAAAACCAAACCTGGAAGGAAAGAAATTTCAAACAACTATTGAACGGGAGGAATTATTAACATGGTTGTATTCCAATAAACCAAAGATTGATATTGTTATTCATCTTGGAGCAAGAACGGATACAACGGAGTTTAACTACAGTATTCATCAGCAGCTCAATGTAGAATTCACACAAAATATCTGGAACTATTGTACGGTAAATAATGTGCCGCTCATTTATGCATCTTCTGCTGCTACTTATGGTAATGGTGCCAAAGGTTATAAAGATGATCATAAACTCTGTTTTGAGTTGCAGCCTTTAAATCCTTATGGTATTTCCAAAAATGAAGTGGACAAGTGGATACTGCATCAGGAAGATCATCCACCGTTTTGGGCCGGATTAAAATTCTTTAACGTATATGGCCCCAATGAATATCATAAAGGCCGTATGGCAAGTGTAATTTTTCACTCGTTCAATCAAATTCAGCAAAACGGGTTTGTAAAACTATTTCGTTCGCATAAAGAAAAATTCAAAGACGGTGAACAACTTCGAGATTTTATTTACGTAAAAGATGTGGTAAAGGTTATTGGGTGGATGATGATGGAAGAAGTCGTGAGTAGTGAGTCGTCAGTCGTGAGTGGTGAAAACAGGTCTCACGTTTCACGCCTCACGTCAGGGATTTACAATTTAGGTACCGGCAAAGCAAGAACATTTTATGATTTGGTAAACGCCACCTTTCATGCATTAAATCTGGAAACAAAGATTGAGTTTATTGATATGCCAGAAGACATTCGTGATAAATATCAATATTTTACAGAAGCAGATATGAATAAGCTTAGAAATGCCGGTTATACTGATGCGTTTGCAACGCTGGAAGAAGGTGTTGCTGATTATGTACAGCATTATTTGAGTGAGCATAAATATTATTAACTTTAAGTTTCAATCACGGCCGCAGTACAACTGCGGCTTTTTAATAAATTGTTTATGAATAAGAAAATAGCCATTATCGGCGGCGGAAACTTAGGCGTAGCTATTGCAGAAGGATTAATTAAGAGTGGTTTTTCCCTGCCCGAACATATTATCATCACCAAACGGAATATCAACACGCTGACTGATATTGAAAGTAAAGGTGTATTGGTAACAAATAATAACAAAGAAGCAGTACGTTATGCTGATTTAGTGATACTTGCAGTAAAGCCATTTCAAATAAAGGAAGTAGTGCTGGGGTTTAAAGAGGAGTTGCAAACCACAAGGCATACATTGGTAAGTGTAGTTACGGGTGTGCTCATCAGTGATATGCAGGAGTGGGTGGGTAGTGATATTTCAATTGTACGTGCCATGCCCAATACTGCAATTGCTATACAGGAAAGTATGACCTGCATCAGCAGTCATAATACACCACAAGAGCAATTGGATTACGTACATGATTTGTTTTCACAACTCGGCCGTGTAGCCATGATTGAAGAAAAGTTGATGGATGCATCTACTGTACTGGGTGCATGCGGCATCGCCTTTGCACTGCGTTATATACGTGCCAGCATACAGGGCGGTATTGAAATAGGTTTTGATGCCAAAACAGCAACACTCATCGCTGCACAAACAGTAAACGGAGCTGCTGAATTATTGATTCAGAAAGGAAGCCACCCCGAAGCTGAGATTGATAAAGTAACTACACCCCGTGGATGCACTATTGCCGGTTTAAATGAAATGGAGCACCGTGGTTTCAGTTCATCATTGATACGTGGTATTAAAGCGAGTTATGAAAGCATTTAATCATAAATATTATTGGGTTTTGTTTTTAATGGCGGTTTCTGCTGCAAATGCACAGCAAAAAGATTCCTTTGCACTGCAAGTATTCACAGAGGCATACGCTTCATTAATACCCAACAGGCCTTTTAATAACAAACGCCCCGCCTTTCATTACAATTATACCAAGGCCAATAATACCGGCATCAATCTGGCATTGGCTCGTATTCATTATTCAAACAATATGTTCCGTACTAACTTTGGAATGATGGCTGGCGATTACCCAACGGCCAATCTTGCAGATGAAGCATCCTGGACAAGAAATTTTTATGAAGCCAATGCAGGGTTTAAGTTGTTAAAGCATCGTGAGCTTTGGGTAGATGCTGGTCTTATGCCTTCACATCTCGGCATTGAAACAGCTATCGGCAGAGATAATATCACAGCTACCAGAAGTATCGTGGCAGATAATTCACCTTACTATGAAACAGGGGTGCGGTTCAGTTATAAACCATCTGATAAATGGTACATGGCACTCCTTGCAACTACCGGCTGGCAGAATATAACAATTCCCGGTGGTGTAAATGGTGCAGGATGGGGAATGCAGTTAACCTATACACCCTCAACAAAATTCATAATCAATCACAGCAGTTTTATTGGTGAAGCTCTGGTAAATGAAAGGAGCGGTACCAGAATTTATTTTAATCATTATGCTGCACTGGCGCTGAGCAATCGTTCCAATCTTACCCTGGGTTGGGATATTGGTTTTCAGGAAAATCCGTTAAATGTAAATCAAACCTTTATCTGGAACGGGTTTATCGGTTTATATCAATATCAACTAAAACCGGGTAAATGGAATGTAGGCCTCCGATACGAACGATTTATTGATAACAATAATGTGCTGTTTGGCACCGCAAGTACAATACCTGCCAATTTTAATCTGCATCATACTTCTGTAAATATTGATTGGAAGCCCGTTAATGGACTAATGCTCAGGGCTGAGGCCAATTATAAAGATTCACCCAACCCTTTATTCTACAAAGGAAACAGATTAACCCACAATCAATTTGCCGCATTTTTCATTGTTTCTTACAACTTTCAATATTCCAAAAAAAGATAAGCTTTTTCTTACCCTCTTTTTCCACAGTTTACAATGTTTTTTTTCATTTAAAAAAAATCACCGTAGGTTTGCATGACCTCCACGATTTTATTTCCTTTCAACATTGCGGTAAGGTCAGCAAAACCGAAATTCTTTTATTATGGCCAAGTACATTTTTGTTACCGGTGGCGTAACATCTTCATTGGGTAAAGGTATTATAGCTGCTTCGCTGGCGAAGCTGCTGCAAGCCCGTGGGTTTAAGGTAACAATTCAAAAATTCGACCCTTATATTAACGTTGACCCCGGCACATTAAATCCTTACGAACATGGTGAATGCTATGTAACAGATGATGGTGCAGAAACAGATTTGGATCTTGGTCACTATGAGCGTTTTTTAAATACGCCCACTTCGCAGGCAAATAATGTAACCACAGGACGTGTGTATCAAACCGTTATTAATAAAGAACGTGAAGGCGCTTATCTTGGTAAAACAGTACAGGTAGTGCCGCATATTACAGATGAAATCAAACGCCGCATGTTATTGCTGGGTAAAGACGGTAAGTTTGATATTGTGATTACAGAAATTGGCGGAACCGTGGGTGATATTGAATCATTGCCGTTTGTAGAAGCGGTACGTCAAATACAATGGGAACTG
Organism: uncultured Chitinophagaceae bacterium; assembly: GCA_964409025.1. Lineage (GTDB taxonomy): Bacteria > Bacteroidota > Bacteroidia > Chitinophagales > Chitinophagaceae > Lacibacter. The sequence continues at coordinate 9,268 of CAYPBV010000063.1, forward strand.
CCGGAAGAAGATTGTCTGGTAGTCCATCTCACATTGATTCCTTATTTGAAAGCAGCAAAGGAATTAAAAACAAAACCCACACAGCATAGTGTGCGTATGTTGAGCCAGGAAGGCGTACATCCGGATATTATTGTTTGTCGTACGGAAAAATCTTTGAGTACTGAGTTGAGAAGAAAGATTGCACTCTTTTGTAATGTTAAACAGGAAGCAGTAATTGAAGCCAGTGATGCTGCCACTATTTATGAAGTGCCCCTGCTTATGCTCAAAGAAAAGCTGGATGTCATTTGTTTAAAGAAGTTGAGCGTTACTATTTTTCCCGAGCCGGATTTGACAAACTGGAAACAGTTTCTGGATAAATTGAAGTACCCCAAGAGTCAGGTAAATATTGGATTGATTGGAAAGTATATTGAACTGCAGGATGCTTACAAATCCATTTTGGAATCTTTCATACATGCAGGTGCCATGAATGAATGCAAAGTGAATGTGGTGAACGTACACAGTGAATTTATTACAGATCAAAATGTGTCTGAAAAATTAGCCGGTCTGGATGGATTGCTGGTGGCACCCGGTTTTGGTAACCGTGGTATTGAAGGAAAGATTACAGCTATAAAGTATGCACGAGAAAATGCACTGCCCTTCTTTGGTATTTGTTTGGGTATGCAAATGGCCTGTGTAGAGTTTGCACGCAATGTAATGGGATTGAAAGAAGCGCATTCATTTGAAATGAATCCTGAAACGCCTGATGCCATTATTGATTTAATGGAAGAGCAAAAGAAAATTACAACCAAAGGTGGTACGATGCGTTTGGGTTCATACCCCTGTGATATTAAGGCCGGCTCACTGGCAGAAAAAATTTATGGCAGTTTGCAAATAAATGAGCGTCACCGTCATCGTTACGAGTTCAATAATAAATACCTGCAGGCTTTTGAAGAAGCAGGAATGGTGGCGAGTGGTACCAATCCTGAAACGGGTTTGGTGGAGATTATTGAAAACCCCAGGCATCCGTATTTCATTGGTGTACAGTATCATCCTGAGTTAAAAAGCACGGTAGAAAATCCGGCACCATTGTTTGTGCATTTTATTAAAGCGGCTAAAGAGTACTCAGAAAAACAGCATTCAATAAAGAATCCTTTGCTGGAGAGCGAGATGATATAAATGAATTGAAAAATTGAAAGTGAAAAATAGAAAGTGAAGACAAGGTCTTCACTTTTTTTATTTGTGTAAGAATGGGATAAGATTCCATTCGTGTTGAAAGTTTAAAACTAAATTCAACGTGTTTGGAATTTATGAGATTTCTCCTTCGTCGAAATGACGAGATTACTTTTTGTTAAGATGTTTATTGATGGTGACGTTGTTTTTCTTTTTATCAAGTCTCATAAATAATCACGCCGTCATTTCGAACGTAGCCATAGGAGTATTCAAATTATTTTACTGTAGTGGCGGAGTGAGAAATCTCTAAATCCTGATGAGCTTAATATTCCGAAAGGCTTTTAATATTATCATTTCAAAACATACATTTTCTTTCCTAACTTCCTCCCATGCAATCCATCATCTTCATCATGGGTGTTTCCGGCAGTGGTAAAACAACGGTTGGGAAATTACTGCATGAGCAAACAGGTTTTCCTTTTTTTGATGCGGATGATTTTCACCCTGCTGCTAATATAGAAAAGATGAAGGCAGGTGTTCCGCTTACAGATGATGACCGTGCCGGATGGTTGCGTACATTAAACGCACTTGCAAAAGTGCATGTGGCGGCGGGAGCAATCATTGCCTGCTCGGCGTTAAAACTAAAATACCGTGAGCAATTAGCACAGGGGTTGCAGCAAGTACAATGGATTTATTTAAAAGGTACTTATGAAATGATTTACGAACGCATGCAGCAGCGAAAGGTGCATTACTTTTCTGCAGCAATGCTTCAATCGCAATTTGATATTTTAGAAGAACCTGAAGAAGCATGGCACTATGATGTAAAAGATGAACCGGGGCAAATAGTTTCATACATACTAAAACAAACTTTTATGAAATCAGCATTTGGTGTGATTGGTTTGGGCGTAATGGGAAAAAGTTTAGCGATGAATCTTGCCGGCAAAGGGGTGACACTTTCTTTATACAATCGTTTTGTAAAAGACAAGGAAGAGCAGGTGGCGGAAAAAATTATTGCAGCTAATCCTGAACTGCATGATTCAAAAGGATTTGAAAACATCAATGCATTTGTGCAATCACTTATAGCTCCAAGAAAAATTTTATTGATGGTGAATGCAGGTGCTGCAACAGATGCAGTGATTGAACAACTCATGCCTTTGCTTGGTGAAAATGATATTGTCATTGATGGCGGTAATTCATTTTATAAAGACACCGAACAAAGAATCAATTTGCTCAAAGCAAAAGGCATACAGTTTATTGGTGCCGGTATTTCAGGTGGTGAAGAAGGCGCATTAAAAGGTCCGTCTATTATGCCCGGCGGGGATAAAAATGCTTATCAACAGGTACAAACTGTTTTAGAATCCATTGCAGCAATGGATAAAAATGGAAAGGCTTGTTGTGCTTACATTGGTCCCGGTGGCAGCGGACATTTTGTAAAGATGGTGCACAATGCCATTGAGTATGCTGAGATGCAATTACTGAGTGAGGTGTATGATTTGATGCGGAATGGTTTGCAACTGTCGCCTGATGCGATTGCTGAAAAATTTACTGAATGGAATGCATCTAATCTCAATAGTTATTTGCTTGAAATCACAATTGCTATTTTACATGAAAAAGAAAATGGTGATTTTCTTATCGATAAAATTCTGGATACCGGCAGCAGCAAAGGCACTGGCAGTTGGGCTGTAGCAACAGCAGCAGAGTTAGGTGTGCCCGCCGGTATGATGACCGCAGCATTAAATGCCCGTTATCTGTCAATCAATAAAAACCTGCGGGTTACTTTGCAGCAATCTTTAAATCATGAAAAGAGTTCAGTTGCTTTTAGTATTGATGAATTAAAAGCTGCTTATACACTGGCACGCATCATCAATCATCATCAGGGATTTGAATTGATAAAAGCTGCCGCTTTAAAATATGAATGGGCTTTCAATTATAATGAACTTGCACGTATCTGGACAAACGGGTGCATAATCCGCTCCCAATTAATGGAGCAGTTAAGCTCCATCCTATCAACTGATACGCTTCTGCTGCATCCTGCAATTGTAAAAGATATGCTGTTGTACAAATCTGCATTGCAATCAACAGTTGCACAGGCTTTGCAACAGGGCTTTACTATTCCTGCAATGAGTGAGGCGCTGAATTATTTACACGCAACTGCTACCGCCAACTCAGCTATGAATATCATTCAGGCGCAGCGTGATTATTTTGGAGCACATACATATCAAAGAATAGATGATGCAAGCGGAAAGGCATATCATAAAGAATGGAATAAACAATAAACTACACAAAAAGATCTAACACCAGAACACCAAGCAATCCCATCACAGCCACAATGGTTTCCATTACACTCCATGAGCGCATGGTATCTTTAACAGAAAGATTAAAATATTCCTTGAACATCCAGAAGCCTGAATCATTGACATGTGAAAAAACCAAACTGCCCGACCCAACTGCCAGCACCATCAATTCTGCATTCACAGATCCATTGAGTACCAGAGGCGCTACAATGCCTGCAGCTGTTAATCCGGCTACTGTTGCCGAGCCAAGACACAAACGAATAACTGCAGCAATGAGCCATCCTAATAATAATGGATTCAATTGTAAATGACCAAGCTGCTGTGCAAGAATTGTGTTCACGCCACTATCAACTAATACCTGTTTTAAAGCGCCTGCTCCTGCAATGATTAAAAGAATCACTGCTATATCTTTTACAGCATCAGCATACCAATTCATAATGGTTTTGAGTGAATGGCTGTTTGCTGTACCTAATACAAAAGTGGCAACGAGCAATGAAATTAAAAGAATGATAATCGGGTCGCCAATGAATGAAAGCACATGTTGCTGTGCTGTTGAAATAGTTGAAACAAACGGAAGTAGTGAAAATAAAATCAACAACAATGCCGGTAATAATGCTGCTATAAAACTGCTCCATACACCGGGCAGTTGCTTGAACGTATGGTGCTGCTGAAATAATTTCAACGCAGGCGCAGGAATTCGCATCAGTGTTTTGGCAAATAAAGGTCCAGCAACAATAATAGCAGGAATTGCAATAACGATTCCATACAGTAATACCTTGCCCACATTAGCCTGTAACTGTACACTCAATGCCATGGGCGAAGGGTGTGGCGGTAAAAAACCATGGGTTACACTTAATGCCGCCAGCATGGGTATAGCAATGAAAAGTGTGTTTGCTTTGGTGCGATAGATGACTGCAAATGCAAGCGGCACCAGCAATACAAAACCTACATTGTAGAAAAGCGGTATGCCCACAATAAAACCCGTGAGCATCATGGCCCATTGCAATTTGTTTGCACCAAAAAGTTTTATGAGAGAATCAGTAATTCTTTGTGCAGCACCAGTTTCAGCTACTAATTTTCCCAGCATGGCACCCAGGCAAATGATAATGGCCAGTTCTCCCAGCATACCACCAATTCCTGTTTTAATAGAACCACTTAATTTTTCAACGGGAATGCCCAGCAATAATCCTGAAAGAAGTGATACAATTAAAAAAGCTAAAAACGGATGAAACTTTGCCCATGCAATAAGTATTATTAAAATGAGCAATGCAAGCAGGATGATGAGAATGGTCATGCCATCAATAAACAATAGTGAAGCATCAAATTATTTAAAAATTTGATGACTCAGTAATTTATTTTGAAACAAAGTCATGAATAAGCTTTGCTGCCTTTGCTGATGCATCACCATCTGCTGAAAGCAATGCTTTCAACTGTTGATAATCGTTCAACACCTGTTCTCGCTGTACACCGCCGGGCAATATCTTTTTCAGTTCTGCAGTGAGTTGTTCCGTATTCATTTCGTGCTGTATCAATTCTTTCACTACTTCTTTATCCATGATCAAGTTCACCAAAGAAATGTATTTGATGTTGACCAAACGCTTTGCAATTTGATAGGAAATTTCATTGCCTTTGTAACAAACTACCTCAGGAATGCCAAATAAAGCCGTTTCCAGCGTAGCAGTGCCGCTTGTAACTAACGCAGCAGTTGATTGTTTTAATAACGCATAAGTTTGATTGGATACAGACGAAACATTATGATAGTTCTTTATGAGCGACAGATAAAATGAATCATCAAGCCCCGGCGCTTTAGCTACCACAAATTCATAATCAGGAAAATGTTTACTCACTTCCAGCATTACCGGCAATTTTTTCAAAATTTCCTGTTTTCTACTGCCGGGCAAAAGTGCAATAACGGGTTTCTGGTATTCCTTTAACCTTTCACCTTTTATCTTAAATCTTTCCACTTCTACCACCAGCGGATGTCCCACATAGTCCACTTCCCAATTCCATTTGTTTTTATAATAGTCTTTTTCAAACGGAAGTATCACCAGCATTTTATCAATGCATTGTTTCATCATCTTTACACGGTTTTCTTTCCATGCCCATACCTGTGGCGAGATGTAGTAGATGACTCTGATGTTGTTTTCTTTTGCCCATTTAGCAATTCTCAGATTAAAGCCGGGGTAATCAATAAGCACCAGTACATCGGGTTTGTAATTAAGAATATCTTCTTTGCAAAAAGTCAGATTTTTTAAAATGGTGCTGATGTTTTTCAACACTTCCACAAAACCCATAAAAGCAAGCTCCCGGTAATGCTTCACCAATGTGGCGCCGGCGGCTTCCATTTTATCGCCACCCCAGCAACGGATATACGCCTGAGCATCCTGTGCATGTATTGCGTTAATCAAGTTGCTACCGTGTAAATCGCCACTTGCTTCGCCTGAAATGAGATAGTACTTCATGATGTGCTGCAAAGATAAGTGCCGGGTCTGAGTGTGTATTACAAACGATTGGTAGAGCTTAACGATTTGTTGATACTGCCGTTGGGCATCATGGCAATTATTTGCTGAAACCCTTGACTGTAAAGGATTTTATTGTTCCTGTTGTAAACTTAAGGGCATAAAACAACCATTGTTTTCATTTTTTCCTGAAAGTTTGTACAGGTACTTTTGTGCTGTTAATCAATAAAAGCAAAGTATCAATCAAAGGATGCTTCTTTTATACCGGAGTAACGTTATTTCAACCATTCCAACCGCTGCGATTTTCTTGCCCTGAAGAGTGTTTTTAGTAAACCCGATTTGTGAATCTAAAAAAAGGAGAGTTATGAAAACAGTAATTAAAAATGCAGCTATTGGTTTTATTGAGTTGTTAGCCGGCGCCGCTGCTTACCAGGGAACCGTTAACACCAACGAAAACAATTAAAGAAATATTAAAATTCGTCATAATCAATAGTTAATCGGGCTGCTTTTCTAAGCGGCCCTCTTTTTTTTATTTTATTGAACCAAATATATGCATACTTGTTTTAGCTTTGCAATACGATTGCATCTATGTATAAGCATTTTTCTTATTTTACATTACTGCTATGTTTGATTATAAATGCCGTTACTGCACAAAAGTCAAACAGTTACTTTATTGCTTCACCTCATATTGATGTTTCATTTTTTACGTATACAAGTCCAATTGCACATATTTTTCAATTGCCGGCATCTGATGATGTGGAAGTAGTAACTGATAACTATTTATTATTGAAAGCAGAAGTAAAGAACCGCAGGCTGCATGGTTCATGGCTTAGTTATTATCCGCAGGCTCAAAAGTTAGATGAAGGAAATCTGGTAAAAGGTGTGCCTGACAGTGAGTGGAAAATATGGTATGCCAATGGACAAATGCGTTCCCTTCGTACTTACAATGCTGATTTATTTCAAAAAGTAAAGCAGGATGTAGAATTAAAGCATCCAAAAATCAGCAGGTTTACTGTTACAGAGCGCTACAAAAAAGAAGGTTCAAAAGTTTTGCGGGTATTAAATGCCGGTTATTCCTTTGGTATGGGTGCATTTGAACTGCCTGCAACAGTAGATGAACTGGTAACTGATAATGTTAACAATTCAAAAAATTATCGTCCGCCATTTCAGCAGTCACTGCATCATGGCTTGTATATGAACTGGTTTGAAAATGGTGTAGTCAAAGATTCAGGCTATTATAAGGAAGGTTTAAAAGAAGGGGTGTGGATACATCGTAAAGTTGCTGAAGAAGGATACTGGAGCGGTGCTTATCATAACGGAGTGCATGTAAATCAATGGAAATATTACAGCAATACCGGTAAGCTTTTAATCATTGTTTATTATGATGAGCAGGGACATGAACTGCGGCGAAAGGACTTTTGATTTCAACTTATCTTCGCTTTAAACTTTCTTTTATGAAAATATACTTCAACATTATCTTTCTCCTTGTTACTAATGCACTATCAGCACAAACTACAGAGCCCGAAGGAACCATTGAAACACTTACTGGTGAAACGCTTACGGGAAAAATCCGTTATTCAAATTGGACCACCAATCCGTCTTTTATTGAATTTATTCAGGCAGATAAAGTAAAACGGTATTATCCTTCGGATATAAAAGGCTTCAAAGTAAACGATGAACAATATTTTACATTTCCTGTAACCTATTATAACGGTTCGCTGGATATGAATTTAGTGCCGGAAGAATATGTAAATGAAAAAACTTCTGCTGTTGTTTTTTTAAAACTTCTCGTAAACGGACCCATTCATCTGTTTTCTTACCGCAATGAAAACAGGGTTTATTTTTTTGTACAAAAGCCCGGTGAAAATCCTGAGGAATTAGTGTTTCGTATAAAAATGAAAGACCGGATGTTGGGTGAAGATAAATCCTTTCAGGCTAAACTTGCAGGCATAGCTGAAAATGCAGGTGCATCTGCTGCAACGGTTCAAAATGCCTATTCACTTAACTATGATGTAAAAGAATTAAGCCAATACGTTAATAAATTAAATGGCAGCAACAGTGAAGTTAGAAAAGAAACATCTGATAAATTATACCTCAACTTCGAAGGCGGGGCAGGTGCACTTATACCTTTGTTTAGTTCAAGTGGTGATGCCATTACAGCTCCCATTAATACAATCAATACCCAAAGTACAATTGGCCCTGCTTTACATGCAGGACTTATTCTGTCACGCAATCCGCAATATAGTTTTACACGCTGGCTGCTGCAGTTCCGTTACAGTCAGTTTAATATTAACGGACGATCAGCTCAGGTAACACAGGGGCCTGATGCGTATGTTGAGCAATATGATTTTAATGCATCACACTTAAACGTTGGTTTAGGAATGATGCAATTACTCAAAGGCGGTTCTGCAAAAGTAAAATTGTATGCGTCTGCTACTGCTAATGTGGGTGTGCTCTTGAGCAAGCCCGGCACTACGCAATTACTCCGTGTTGCAAATGGCTCTTTACTGGCTGAATACAAAGAATATCCCCCCATGCAAAAAACATCCATCAGCGCCATTGTTTCTGCAGGTGTTTTAGTGAATCGGGTACGTGCAGAGTTGTTTTATCAATCTCCTTTCAGACTTGTATCGCAGAACAACAGCAACTTCTCAGCGTCAACTGTTGGATTGGCAGTGAGAGTAGGGCTCAAGACGTATTGATGTTAAGGAAGGCTGATTATTACAATTGCAATCTATAACGTGATGTACAGTCATCTGCCCATCGGACTGATGACTGTACATCACATAAAAAACTTTGCATATAAAATCATAGCTCCATACATCACCGTCATAATAAAAATACCAATGGCCGTTTTATCACGGCGGGCATTAATAAAGAGAGTGAATAGAATAATATTGGCAATAAGGCATAAACTTCCCACTGCTGTAAGTAAAGGCTTGGTATGAAAAAAATAATTTACAAATTCACCAAAGCCGTATGACGAAGCTTTTAAAAAATAATAAATAATAAGGCCCAGTACAGGCGCCAGGGCACCCAGCACAATTCCAAAAGGCAGTTTATCCAGTTTCAGCATGAGTATCAGAATAATTTTTCGAGTTGTTTCTTAACAACGTAATTGGTTAAATCAAATTGTACAGGCACCACACTAACAT
>CAYPBV010000064.1:0-18242 GCA_964409025.1 uncultured Chitinophagaceae bacterium
CTCAAAGGGAGGGTTACAGATTCATCCTTAAATGCTGTAAAATTTGCAACAATAAAACTTTTAACTAATCCAAGCGGCTCTATAAAAGCTTTTGCAATTGCTGATACAGCAGGCTATTTTGAAATTGAATTTGAGCAGTTCGCAACAGAATTTTATGTTTCTGCTTCAGCAGTTAGCTTCAAAAATAAAACAGAGCCGTTATCACTTTCAAGCTTTATAAGTGCACAGCATTTTTTAACAATTGTTCTTTCACCTTCAGCAAAAGCGTTGGATGAGATAATTATAAAAGCAGACCCCAAAATCAGGCAATCCGGTGATACTATTTCATTTAAAGCAGAAGCTTATAAGCAAGGTAACGAATCCAACCTGAAAGATTTATTTGAAAAACTTCCCGGGTTTTCTGTTACAGATAACGGCATGTTAACGTTTAATGGCAAACAGGTAAGCAGGATTTTGATAGAAGGTGACGATTTGTTTGGTAGTAATTATAACGCTCTTATGCAGAACCTTTCAGTAGGGGGTATTGAAAAGGTTGATGTGATTAAAAATTTTATTGACCAGTCAGATATTTCAAACAAGATTATTGGCTCACAGGAGCAGGTAGTAAACCTAAAGTTTAAGAAGGCAAAGTATTTAAAAGCTTATGGTACTGCAACCGCTTCAGGTGGGTTACCCGTTCAATTTTATGAAACAAAAGCAGATTTGTTAACCTTAATGCCTAAATCAAAACTTGTAATTATTGGTAACTCTAATAGTATTGGCAAAACAAAAGGCGAACTATTACAAAAAGACTTGACTTCACAAATGCAGGACCAGGAAAAATTTCAGGGTTTTACTTCTCCGGTTGTTCAAAATATTTCCCAAGTAAATGAAATTGCAAGCAACTCTATACCTGCAAGAAGAACGAATTTTAACAATACCCATCTTGTGGGTATTAATTGGCAAATACGCCCCAGTAAAAAATTTTTCATTTCAGGTTCATTAGCAGGAAGTAAAGATTTTTATAGCCAAGAACTTATAAGGGAGCAAAATCTTTTTACGCCTGTAGGAATTATTAATTTTATTGACGAATCAGAAATACGACGCAGCAGTGTAATGGTTGCTTCAGAATTACAGCTAAATTATACCGTTTCTGCCAAGCTTCAGTTTATATCTGAAACTTCAGTAACCTTCAATCCTGGCCGAGACAGAACATCAGGATTATTTCAACGTCAAACGCTTTTTCAGTCTTTGAATGGGGACCGCAATTTTATACAACAACAAATTACAATTAGCAGGTTAATTGATTCTCTTTCCGGATTCAAGTTTCGGTTTTACTGAGCAAAAAAGAAGCTCAGCCAGATTCACAATATCACACCTCCGCTTTACAATGGATTAATAAGCGATTTGCCTCTGTTTTCTTCTTTTCTCCAAAATGCTTCCTACAACGCACTTAGTGGCGGAGTTGCTTTAAAGTATTTCAGAAAGCTTAAAAAAGGCACATTGAATAATGAACTTATAACAAATTCAATTCGTGAAGAAATACTGTCAGGTGTTTTAATGCAGGAAAAAAACACCCTTGAATTAAAATCGCAATCACAGTTCAGTAATAATCTGATGTATGAAAGGCTTTTACTCTCAAACAAACTTTCTTTTACTCATAACTTCACACCGCAATTAGCTGCTTCGCTTGGTTTAACAGTATTGAGCATTAATCTGAAATTGACTCAAAAAGATTCAAATTATAGTACAAAAATAAATCACTGTTTACTACTGCCGCAAGCAGGAGTAACGAAGCGGTTTAAAAATAATGGCCAACTCGGCTTTAATTATTCAGCAGCCAATCAATTACCTCAAATCAACCAGCTCTTTCAAAATTCTGTGTTACAAACACATCGAGAATTTATAAAAGGAAATTCAGTTTTAAATAGTGTTGTGAACCATACAGCTTCAGTAAATTATATATTGAGTGATTTCATTAGGAAAAAGTTTTCAGTTTTTTCCTCTGCAAGCTATTCTTCCAGAGGAATCGTTTATCTTAATAATAGTATCATATCAACTTTATATACGCTTCGTGACAACTTGTTAACAGACAGGCGTAGTAATGATTTCTTTTTTATAGCGAGAACTGAGAAGTACGTAAAAAAAATACGGTCAAATGTGGTATTTGATGGTTCAGTTGGACGTCAGTATAACTTCAGCCTTGTAAACAGTATTCTTTACACTAATAGAAGTAACGGCTATGGTTTTGGACTTCAAATTCGTTCAGGGTTTGATAAGTTTTTTAATTTTCAGGCAAGGTTCAAATATAACAGGTCAATTGGCCGTAACAGCAGTCAAACAATAGCAGGTTCAGAATTTACAAATCAGCAACTAAGCCCTTCTGTAACCATTATTATCAAGCCGAATGACTTTTTGACTTTTGATTATGTTGTAGAATCATTATTCATCACGGATGCCCTTGGTAACAATTCTTCTGTTTTATTTCATGATTTTAATTTTCGATATATTTTTAAAAAAGATAAGTTTGATATTGCTTTAACAGGCCGAAACCTTGCAAATGCTCAAAATTTTTCTTTTAGTTCAGTAACTCCACTTTCAGAAACAACCTCGTTAAACAGACTGCTACCCAGATTTGTTCTTGCACAATTGAATTACAGGTTTTAGTTGTTACCTGCTACAGCTCTTTTTCGTAAATTCGTCCTCCACTGGACTCGATTACAACCATACAAGCCTACACGCTCACACCCGAACAGGAAAAAAAAGAAATCCTGCGGCACTACCGTTCCCTGTTGCGTTCACTCAAAACTAAATTGAAGAAGGGTGATAAAGAACTGGTACGCACTGCTTTTGAAATGGCGGCAGAGGCACACAAAACCATGCGTCGTAAAAGCGGTGAGCCTTATATCCTGCATCCATTAGCCGTAGCGCAAATTTGTGTGGAAGAAATTGGTCTGGGGGTGCGTTCTACCATCTGTGCACTCCTCCATGATACTGTAGAGGATACAGATGTAACACTGGAAGATGTGGCCCGTGAGTTTGGAACTGAGATTGCACGCATCATCGACGGACTCACTAAAATTTCTACAGTAGTAGATGCAAACAGCAGCCAGCAGGCAGAAAATTTCAAGAAGATTTTATTAACCCTCACCGATGATCCCCGTGTGATATTAATTAAGCTGGCCGACCGCCTGCACAACATGCGTACCATGGACAGCATGAAGCGGGAGAAGCAGTTGAAAATATCCAGTGAAACAGTGTATGTGTATGCACCATTGGCGCATCGTTTGGGTTTATACAATATTAAAACGGAGATGGAAGACCTCTCCATGAAATATTTAGAACCCGATACCTATAAAGAAATTGCCCGTAAACTTTCTGAAACCAAACGGGAGCGTACCCGTTACATTAATGAATTCATTCGACCCATTAAAGAAAAAATGGAGAAGGCGGGTTTTACCAGTTTTGAAATTTATGGAAGACCCAAGAGTATACACTCCATCAGCAATAAAATAAAAAAGAAAGGGGTGAGTTTTGAAGAAGTGTATGACCTCTTTGCCATCCGTATGATTATTGATGCACCGCAGGAAAAAGAAAAAGAAGATTGCTGGAAAGCTTACAGTATTGTTACTGATATGTACACACCTTCGCCTGAACGTCTCCGTGACTGGCTGAGTAACCCCAAGAGCAATGGTTATGAAGCCTTGCACACTACGGTGATGGGTCCGCAGGGTAAGTGGGTGGAAGTACAGATACGTACCAAGCGTATGAATGAAATTGCTGAAAAAGGTTTGGCCGCTCACTGGAAATACAAAGAAGGCACCGGTGATGAAGACCGCTTTGATAAATGGTTTCATAATATTCGTGAAGCATTAAACAACCAGGAAAGCAGTTCGCTTGATTTTTTACAGGACTTCAAGAGTTCTTTTCTTACAGAAGAGATTTATGTTTATACACCCAAGGGTGATGTAAAAATGCTGCCGCTGGGCGCTACGGCCCTGGATTTTGCATTTAGTGTACATAGTGATGTGGGCAGCCGTTGCATTGGTGCCAAAGTAAATCATAAACTGGTGCCTATTGCCCATAAGCTGCGCAGCGGCGACCAAATTGAAATTATTACCAGCAGCAAGCAAAAACCAAGTGAAGACTGGCTCAATTTTGTAGTAACAGCCAAGGCCCGCACAAAAATTAAAGATGCCCTTAAAGAAGAGAAGCGAAAAATTGCAGACGAAGGTAAATATATTTTGCAGCGCAAGCTGGAGCAGATGGGTGCAGCTTTTGATATTCATAATGTAGATACGCTCACACAGTATTACAAGCTCCCTTCTCAATTGGATTTGTTTTATAAAATATCAACCAGGGAAATTGATTTAAAAGAATTGAAAGAACTGGGCATGCACGGCGATAAATTAGAATTGCCCAAGCCTGCCAAACCGGTGCTTGAACCCAAACCTGATTATGACCCTAACAAACCGGCACCCACTCCAAAAGATTCTGAGCTCATCATTTTTGGTGAAAGCAGTGATAAGATTGTTTATACACTGGCCAATTGCTGCAAACCTATTCCCGGTGATGATGTGTTTGGTTTTGTAAGCACAGGTAAAGGATTGATTATTCACCGAACCAATTGCCCCAATGCGTCCCGTTTGCTGGCCAATTTTGGACACCGTGTTGTAAAAACAAAATGGGCCAAGAACAAAGAAATTTCCTTCCTCACCGGTATTAAAATTGTGGGTGTAGACGATGTGGGCGTGGTAAGTAAAATCACCAACCTCATAAGCGGTGAACTGCGGCTCAACATCAGCGCCATTACCATTGAAGCTAAAGAAGGCTTGTTTGAGGGCAATATGAAGATTTTTGTGCATGATAAAGATGAGCTGGATGAGTTAGTCAACCGCCTGCTCAAATTGCCCGGCATTGAAACCGTAGAACGTTATGATACGGAGCAGTAAATTTTATTTTCCACGCTTTGAATATTTCATTTTTCAGCCATTGTGTTTCACCTATTTTTGCGGCTTCAATAACTATTTAATCTGCTGAACAATGCTGCTCCTCCATGCACATGCGATGAACGGATTGCGACGCAAGGGACGATGCCACAGCGTACTGAACGCTGGTATCACAATAAAACTCATTTATGGTTGATGTAATTCTCGGGCTCCAGTGGGGCGATGAAGGAAAAGGAAAAATTGTTGATTTTTTTGCTCCTGCTTATGATGTGATTGCACGCTTTCAGGGCGGGCCCAATGCAGGACACACACTGTATGTAAAAGGTGAAAAAGTTGTGCTGCATCAAATACCCAGCGGTATTTTTCATGAAGGCATTGTGAACCTTATTGGTAACGGCGTAGTGCTTGACCCCGTAACGCTTAAAAAAGAATGTGATAAAGTAGCAGCGTTTGGTGTGGATGTAAAAAAGAATTTATTCATTGCAGAGCGCACCAATGTAATTGTGCCCACGCATCGTGCACTGGACAAAGCTGCTGAGCTGGCAAAAGGTGATGAAAAAATTGGTTCTACATTAAAAGGCATTGGCCCGGCTTATATGGATAAAACAGGGCGCAATGCATTACGTGTGGGTGATTTGCTCCGTGCAGATTTTGAAGACCTCTATAAAAAATTGCGTGATAAACATCAGCAATTGTTGAACAACTATGGTTTTAATGAAGACATCAGTGAGTGGGAAAAAGAATTTTTTGAAGCAGTTGCCTTTTTAAAAACACTCAATATTGTAAACGGAGAATATTTCATCAATAATAAATTGGCCGAAGGCAAAAAGATTTTAGCCGAAGGTGCACAGGGCAGTATGTTGGATGTGGACTTTGGAACCTTTCCGTTTGTTACTTCATCTAACACTATATCTGCAGGTGTAAGTACCGGTTTGGGTGTAGCGCCTAATAAAATTGGTGAAGTAATTGGCATTACCAAAGCTTATTGTACCCGTGTGGGCAGCGGACCCTTCCCTACAGAATTGTTTGATGCCACAGGTGAAGAATTAAGAAAAATTGGCAATGAATTTGGAGCAACCACAGGCCGGCCCCGCCGCTGCGGATGGATTGATTTGGTAGCGCTCAAATTTGCCTGCATGGTAAATGGTGTTACACAAATTGTGATGACCAAAGCTGATGTGCTGGACAGTTTTAAAGAATTGCAGGTATGCACGGCTTATGATGTAAATGGAACGCATACAGATGAAGTTCCTTACCAAATGCATCAATTGGCGCTGCAACCCGTTTATAAACCATTTGCAGGATGGGGCAAACCCATTGCTGAATGCAGTAACTGGAGCGATTTGCCACAAGAGATGAATGATTATCTTGCATTTATCAATGCTTATCTGGGTGTAAATGTGACCTTTGTGAGCAACGGACCGGGCAGGGATCAAATCATCAGTTACCGTTAATTTTGGAAGGCAAAAAATTTTCAAAAAAAAATTTTGCCATTTAAAAATCAAGTAGAAATTTTACAGTATAACTAAGTGCAAGACTATGGCAAAGTCAATTAAAAAATCGAGCGACAAACCGTCTCCTGATGAAGAGACAAAAAAACCTGTATCCAAATCAAAAAAGCAGGAAGAAGATGATGAGGATGATGATTTTGATATGGATGATGAACCAGTTGTAAAAAAAGGTGGAAAAGCAGCGGCATCAAAAGCTAAAGATGATGAAGATGATGATGATGGAGAAGAAGAGGATGATGATTGGAATAAAGCAGAAGAAGATGATTATGACCCGGACTTTGATGAATTTGATTTACCCAAATCAAAAGGTAAAAGCAGCGTAGGCGGTGCCAAAAAGAAAGGCGGTGATGATGATGATGATTTTAAAGTAGATGAAGACTTTAAGGAGTTTGATTCATTTGGTGGTGGTGATGATGATTTTGATGATGATGATGATTTTTAATTGTACATGTGAAGAGAACGTTTCAAACATTTTCAATAACTGATTTTCAAACAATCAAAAAGCAAATGTTGAACCTGGGTAACCGGTTCAACATTTGTGCTTTTCTGGACAACCATCAATACCAGTTGCCCGGTCATGAGCAGGAATGTTTAGCAGGATGTGGGATGGTACAGGAAGTTCATTGTGCGTTGAGCACTTTATCCGGTCAAGACATGCCCCGGGGCAAATCATCATTAGAACAACTGCAGGATTTTTTAGATAATACAGATGATTGGTGTTTTGGTCATTTAAGTTATGATCTCAAAAATGAAACAGAACAGTTAACATCAAAGCATGCGGATAAAATCGGCTTTCCTGTTCTTTATTTTTTTGTGCCGCAATATGTATTACAACTCAATGAACGGGAGTTACGTATTGGTTCGTTTGCTGATGACCATGCACATGTGTTTGAACAGATTTGCGCTGTGGAATTAGAAGAGGCACCACGTACAAAGATTGCCATAAAAGAACGGATGAGCAGAGAGCAGTACATCAGCACCATTAAAAAAGTACAGCAGCATATTTTACGGGGCGATTGCTATGAGTTGAATTGCTGCATGGAGTTTTATGCTGATGATGCACGCATAGAGCCTGTAGCTGTGTATCAAATGCTCACTCATATTTCACCCAATCCTTTTTCTGCATTTTACAAGGTAAACAACAGCTATCTGCTCTGTGCCAGCCCGGAACGTTTTTTAAGAAAGAAGGGAACTGAATTAGTATCACAACCCATTAAGGGAACCCTGAAGCGTGATGTACAAAATGAAACTGAAGATGAAGTATTGAAACAGCAATTGTACAATAGTGAAAAAGACCGCAGTGAAAATGTAATGGTGGTGGATTTGGTACGTAATGATTTAAGCCGTGTGTGCAAAGAAGGAACGGTAAAGGTGGATGAGTTGTTTGGTATTTATTCATTTCCGCAGGTGCATCAGATGATTTCAACGGTGAGTGGGGAGGTAAAAGATGCTATTACATTTGCGGAGATAATACAATCAACATTTCCCATGGGCAGTATGACGGGTGCACCTAAAAGAAAAGTGATGCAGTTGATTGATGCATATGAATTAACAGCCCGTGGTTTATTTTCAGGAGCTGTAGGATACATTTCCCCTGAAAAAGATTTTGATTTTAATGTGGTAATACGGAGCATTCTCTACAATGCACACACCAGCTATCTTTCTTATTTTGCCGGCAGCGGCATTACCTGGTACAGTGATGCAGAAAAAGAATATGATGAATGTTTATTGAAAGCAGGGGCCATACGAAAGGTGCTGGAATAAAGAAGCACTGTTATGATATATTAACATCCTTACAACTGCACTGTGTTACTTGATTACCTGCTGTAATACATTTTCCAGATTAGAACCTCTTAAATCAGAAGCTATTACTTTTCCATCCGGGTCCAGTAATACGTTGTATGGAATTCCCTGAATACCATAAGCTGCTACAACAGCGCTTTCCCAGAATTTTAAATCACTGATGTGTGTCCAGGTTAATCCGTCTTCTTTAATTCCCTGCAACCATGCTTCTTTTGTTTTATCCAGTGACACACCGAGTACTGTAAAATTTTTATTCTTGAATTTATTATACGCAGCCACTACATTGGGGTTTTCCTGACGGCAGGGTCCGCACCAGCTGGCCCAAAAATCTACAAGTACATATTTACCACGAAAGCTGCTCAGTGTAACAGTTTTACCATTTACATCCGGCAGGGAAATTTCAGGGGCCATGCTTCCTGTTGCCGGCTTACCACCACCAGATTGCTGCTGATTAGCTTTAGCCACACTTTCACGAAACTGTTTGATCACCATTTGTACACCGCTATGCTTGGGAAAACGTTTGCCCAATGCATTGTAAGCAGCTTCACTTTGCTCCAGTGACTGGCCGGTATTCAAGTTCACCGCAAATAAACTCACGACCGGACTTTTATCTTCTGATGCCGTTTTATTTACATAGCCTGTAAATGAATTAATAATACCCTGCATCTGCACCTGCATCGGTCCTTTTATACTGTCAGGCAGGCCGGCATTTTGCTGAATCTGCATTTGTATGTCCATAACACGCTGCTGTGTGGCTGATAATGAATCTACAAAAATGCGAAGACGCTCGCTTGCGGCAGACCCTGTAAACCTTGACTTACGAATTTCTTTCCAATCACCTTTCAATACAATGTTTTCATCATCGTTTATAACAAAATACAATGGAGCAGAAGGCTCATTAGGGAAACGCAGTTGTAACAGACTTTCTTCCTTTAAATCTCCTTTGAGTAAAAAGCTTCCATTTTTGAGTGTAACACTATCTATAACCTGTGGCGGCATATCATAACTGATGTGCTCCAGATAAATAGTTGTAGCCGGTGCATTTTTAATTTCACCCTTCACTACAAATTTGCTGCTGTTCTTAGCCGTACATGCGCTTAAAAAAACTAAAACTGCAATAGCAATGAGTTTGTTGTACATAATTATTGTGCTAATTTTTCAATGACTAATTGGTTGAGCAATTTGGGATCTGCCTTACCTTTTGATTTTTTCATTACTTCACCCACAAATAAGCCTATCAATCCTTTCTTTCCTTTTTTGTATTCAGTTACTTTTTCCGGCATGGTGTTAAGTACTTCATCAATTAATGAAGTAAGGGCATCTGCATTTCGCTCCTGCAGCAAATTCATTTCCTGTGCCAGTTGAAGCGCCGGTTTATCTGTACCAATTAATGCAGGAAACAATTTTTGAGCAGCAATGGTATGACTCACTTTTCCCTGCTCTACCAAAGCAATCAATACAGCTAATTGCTGTGGTTGAAAATTTAATTGATCAATCTCCTGTTCATTTTCATTCAAGTGCGATTTGATGGCGCCCAGCATCCAGTTGGCGATTTGCTTAAATGAAGAGGTATGTTTTGCAGCAGCTTCAAAATAATTACTCCACGCTGTATCATCACTCAGCAATGCGGCATCATATTCCGGCAATTGATATTGCTGCATCAGTCGCTGTTTCCGTTGCTCCGGCAGTTCGGGCAAAGAAGCCTTTACATGGGCGATAAAATCTTCAGTTATGACAAAAGGTGGTAAATCAGGATCAGCAAAGTATCGATAGTCATTTGCATCTTCCTTTGTACGAATGGCAAAGGTTGTTTCATCATCTGCATTAAAACTTCTTGTTTGCTGTATGATGGGTTCGCCTTTTTGATGCAGGTCTATTAAACGCATTACTTCAAAATCAATCGCCTTTTTCAGGTTGCGGATGGAGTTTACATTTTTCACTTCTACTTTCGTACCCAGCTTTGTATCACCTTTTAACCGTACTGAAATATTAGCATCGCAGCGCATGCTTCCTTCTTCCATATTACCATCACACACGCCAAGTGTTCTTACTAATTTGCGCAGCTCCGTTACATAAGCGGCAGCTTCATCACCGGTATGCAAATCCGGTTCGGTTACAATTTCAATTAAAGGCACACCCGCCCTGTTATAATCCACCACTGAAAAATCATCATATTGATCATGCATGCTTTTGCCTGCATCTTCTTCCATATGAATACGGTTGAGCTGTATGTTTCGCTCTCCCTGTACTGTTTTAATTTTTACAAAACCACCTTTGCAAACCGGCGTGGTATGTTGTGACAGTTGATAACCTTTGGGCAAATCTGGATAGAAATAGTGCTTGCGTGCAAAATAATTGATGTGTTCAATTTCACAATTACATGCAAGCCCCATACGTACTGCCAGTTCAATCGCTTCTTTATTGAGCTTGGGTAATGTACCCGGGTGAGCTAAGGTAATGGGACTGATATGTGTATTGGGATCACCACCAAAACCTGCATCATCTGCACTGAACAATTTGCTTTTGGTGAGCAACTGTGCATGCACTTCTAAACCAATCACCGCTTCGTATGTATCACTATACTGCATAGGAGTTGCAAAAGTATCTGTTTTAAGTTGAAGGTATTGTAAGAGCAATCACAAAAAATCCCTTCCGGATAGGAAGGGATTTTTTGTGAATGTGTGTTTTGAAAAATTAATCGCCAATGGGTTGAGGGCCTTTCACCACACCCATCTTGGCTTCAATGCTCAATGTGGCATGAGGCACGGCACGGAGACGGGCCTTATCAATCAACTTGCCGGTAACACGACAGATGCCGTATGTTTTATTTTCAATACGCATAAGTGCTTTTTCCAGATGATCGATATATGTAATTTGGCGGCTGGCCATCTGGCTTAATTGCTCACGCTCCATACTCACACTGCCATCTTCCATCGTCATGTATCGGCCATCGCCATCATCGCCACCCATTTCATCTTTACGGGTGATGAGGCCCTGCAGGTATACCAATTCTTTTTTCGCACTTTCCAGCTTGCGTTGAATCAATTCACGAAATTCTACAAGGTCGCTATCACTGTAACGAACAGTGGGCCCCTGAGGCTTTTCTTCAGCCTTACTATCAAGCACGGATCTAGTAAAGTCTGGCTGGTATTTTACTGATGTGGAAACCGAAGTTTTAACAGGTTTCAACTCAGCAGGTTTCTTGGCTTTTTCTTTTGCTTCTTTTTTCAAATTTTGAATTGCTTGTTTTACGCTCGGTTTTATAGCAGGTTCAACAGCCGGTTTAGGTGCAGGTGCTGCCTTTTTTTCTTCTTTTTTTGCCACGGGTTTAACTGAGGGTTTTGTTACAGGTTTAGAGGTTGGTTTTGTTGCTTTAGGAGTTGGTTTTGGAGCAGGCTTACTGCCTGTTGGTCGGGCAGGTTTAGCTGCCGGCTTTTTGGCCGCAGGTTTGGGAGCCGCTTTTTTAGGGGCAGGTTTGGCTGCCGGCTTTTTAGCTGCAGGCTTAGCTGCTTTCTTTGGAGCCGGTTTCGCAGACTTTTTAGCTGCCGGCTTGGCTGTTTTCTTCTTAATAGCCATGTTATCCTCCTTTTTTGGAAACTTTTACGTTAATAAGCAAATCGTTAACCTCAACTTCAGTGCCGTTGGCCGTTTCCTGCACTAATTCAAGGCTGTCTGCCAAAATTTCGGCGCAAATATAGGATTTATATTCACCTATGGATGCTGCCAGCGTTTCTGCACCCGCCAGTTGTACTTCAATACGGTCAGTTAGCTCAAAACCGCTGTCCTTACGAATCTTCTGAATGCGGTTTACCAATTCACGGGCATTGCCTTCATTTACCAGTTGCGGGGTAATGGTTACATCCAGCGCCACCGTAAGACTGCCCTTATTAGCTACCAGCCAGCCCGGTACATCCTCACTTGAAATTTCAACATCCGTCAAATATATAAGAACAGATTCATTATCAATCAACAGATTATACACAGTATCTTTTTCCAGTTCGGCTATTTGCTCCTGTGAGAAGCTGCCCAGAGCTGCTGCCACTGCTTTCATCTTGGCACCCAGCTTTTTTCCCAGGGTTTGAAAGTTGGGTTTGATTTTCTTTTTGATAAAACTGTTATCGGCCGTGAGGTATTCTACTTCTTTTACATTCACCTCAGTTTTAATCAAATCTTCTACCAGCAGCAACTGTTCTTTCATATGCGGATTCAACACAGGAATCAATACCTTCTGCAACGGTTGACGCACTTTGATGTTTTGTTTTTTGCGTAGTGAAAGCACCAGCGATGAAGCATCCTGAGCCAACTGCATACGCTCTTCCAAATCTGCATTTATCAACTTTTCATCAGCCACAGGAAAATCAACATGATGAACAGAGCTTGCATTGAATTTTTGTGTAATAGCATTTAAATTATTAAACACTGCATCACTAAAGAATGGAGAAATAGGTGCAATCAAACGCACAACTGTTTCCAAACATTCATACAAAGTTTGATAGGCACTGATCTTGTCTGTTTCATAGTCACCCTTCCAGAAACGACGGCGGCACAAACGCACATACCAGTTACTCAAATGTTCATCAACAAACTCTTCAATTAAACGACCGGCCTGCGTGGGTTCATAATCATCCATTGCCTCATTCACCTTTTTTACAAGGGTGTTGAGTGAGGAAAGAATCCAGCGGTCAATTTCAGGACGTTCATTTAAAGGAACACTTGCTTCTTTGAATGCAAAGCCATCCACATTGGCATAGAGTGAAAAGAATTGATAGGTATTGTAAAGGGTACCAAAGAATTTGCGTTGCACTTCTTTGATGCCTTCAATATCAAACTTCATATTATCCCATGGCGATGCATTGGTGATGAGGTACCAGCGTGTAGCATCGGCACCATAGGTGCTGATTGTATGAAATGGATCTACCACATTCCCCAAACGCTTACTCATCTTATTGCCGTTCTTATCCAGCACCAAACCATTACTCACAACCGTTTTATACGCAACACTTTCATACACCAGTGATGCAATGGCATGCAACGTATAAAACCATCCACGTGTTTGGTCCACTCCTTCTGCAATGAAGGAAGCGGGGTAGAGGTCTTCAAACTTCTCCACACCTGCAGGAAGTTTGAACGGATATTTATCGCCACGTTTTACTTTTTCATAATCCAGTCCCCATTGGGCATAGGGCATGGCGCCACTGTCGAACCACACATCAATCAAATCAGGAACACGACGCATGGGTTTGCCGCTATCGCTTACTAAGATGATATCGTCAACAAATGGCTTGTGAAGATCAAGGTTATGAGTTATGAGTTGTGAGTTATGCGTGCCCAGCTTCTCATCAGCTTTTGCAGCTTCCGTTCTTAATTCTTCAATTGTACCGATGCATGTTTCTTCCTCACCATCTTCTGTTTTCCAGATGGGTAAGGCTGTGCCCCAAAAACGTGAGCGGCTCAGGTTCCAATCTACCATGTTCTCCAGCCAGTTGCCGAATCTTCCTTCACCTGTTGATTTGGGTTTCCAGTTGATGGTTTTATTGAGCTCCACCATTTTATCTTTTAGTGCAGTGGTTTTGATGAACCACGCATCCAGCGGATAATACAAAACGGGCTTATCCGTTCTCCAGCAATGCGGATAACTGTGCTCGTATTTCTCAACTTTAAATGCCCTGTTTTCTTTTTTTAGTTTTACGCAGATGTCAACATTCACATCCACATAGTTGGGGTCGTCTTTATAATTTTTTACAAATCGGTTGCTGAACTCACCAAGTCCTTCAACAAACTTTCCTTCTCTGTCCACCATTGTTAAAATGCCAATGCCATATTTCTTTCCTACTTTAAAGTCATCTGCACCAAAGGCCGGAGCTGTATGCACAATGCCCGTACCATCTTCAGTTGTTACAAATGAATCAACTAAAACACGGAAGGAATCACCACCTGTTTCTTTATTGGCTTCATAAGGAAGCAGTTGCTCATAGCGGCATTCTTCAATATCTTTTCCTTTGAATGTTGCAACGATTTTATGCGGCAGTTGTTTCTTTTTGATGATGCCATCAAATTGAATTTTTAAATCAGCATTTTTTTCAATTAAAAAATCATCGCTGCCATGATTGAGCCAGTTGTTGATGGCTTCATACAATTCACCAACTTCTTCAAACTCATCCACATGCGCAGGAAAATATTTATGCAGTAATGCTTTGGCTAAAACGACAGCACAGGGTTTGCCGCTGTATGGATTGAACGTTTTTACCAGCACATAATCAATATCCCCACCTACAGTCAAACCAAGATTGGAAGGAAGTGTCCAGGGTGTGGTAGTCCATGCAAGGAAGAAAACCTCTTCGCTATTTTTCACTGCATCAAACAAAAACCGACTCTTTTCATTCTTCACTGCTTTGAACATGGCAACGGCACTTGTATCCTTCACATCCTTATACGTGCCCGGTTGATTCAATTCATGAGAACTTAAACCTGTGCCTGCA
Source organism: uncultured Chitinophagaceae bacterium (assembly GCA_964409025.1). GTDB lineage: Bacteria > Bacteroidota > Bacteroidia > Chitinophagales > Chitinophagaceae > Lacibacter. Next base: position 14,722 of record CAYPBV010000064.1, read on the forward strand.
GCAGGTGAATAAGGCTGAATGCTCACACTTTCGTATAACAGTCCTTTGTTGTACAACTGCTTGAGCAGCCACCACAGTGTTTCAATGTACTCATTTTTGAAGGTGATGTAGGGGTCATTCAAATCCACCCAATAGCCCATCTTTTTGGTGATGTCGTCCCATTTGTCTTTAAAACGCAGTACCGCCTCACGGCATTTTTTATTGTATTCTTCAACGGTGATTTTTACACCAATATCTTCTTTGGTGATGCCGAGTTCTTTTTCTACGCCGAGTTCAATGGGCAATCCATGTGTATCCCATCCGCCCTTGCGGCTCACTTTAAAACCTTTCATGGTTTTATAGCGGCACACCAAATCCTTTAGTGTTCTGGAAATAACGTGGTGAATGCCGGGCATACCGTTGGCACTGGGCGGGCCTTCGTAAAACACAAAGGGTGCTGCACCTTCCCGCACCTGAATACTTTTTTCAAAGGCCTGTTCTGCATCCCATTTGGCTAAAATTTCCTGCTCAATGGAAGGCAGGTTGAGATGGGTGAATTCCCTGTACATATTACTCATAATCCTTATCCTGTCTTATTTTTAAGGAGTGCGAAGGTACGAAAATGCAGGTAGGATTTAGTGGCCCACAAAGATACAAAGTTCACTGAGTGAAATGGGAGGATGTAAGTGTACAGTTATCACCATACAGCAGCAGACCACAGATGCTATTGTAATGGAACGAAGATGTGAGTGACCCCTAAGTACTGCGTTTTCAGGGCAGGCACAACCATGATGCCAAGGAACTTATAGCCGGTGTCAATAAAACTTTTCTTCTGTGTGGCTTTAGTGCCTTTGTGAACACCACTTCAAGTTTTCCACAAAATCGGGCATTGGCATGGTTTCTGAAAAATAGTAATCGGCGCCACATTTCATCATTTAAAAAAACTTCATTATGAAAAAAGCAATCGTATTGCTGGCAACAGTAGTGCTGTGTGCAGGTGTGAGTATGGCGCAGCAAACAACAGTAAAGAAACAAACAGTTCAAAAGATTGAAAAAATTGCGCCGCCTGAAATGGTGACAAGTGCATTTGCCCAAAAGTTTATTGATGCTGTGCCATTATGGAGCAAAACAGCCAATGGAAATTTTATTGCAGCAACGGAGCAAAACGGAACTAAACTGTTTGCCGAGTTTAATGCAGAAGGCAAATGGCTGAGCACACAAACGATAATAGCTGCGGAGCAACTGAGCGAAGCAGCACAAACAAAACTTAAAGAACAATATGCAGAGATGCAGGTAGCCGAAGTGAAAAAAATTGAACGTGAGGGCATCTCTGCTTTTTATAAAGTAAAACTGGTAAAAGATAAAGAATCCAAAATCGCATATATCAATGATGCGGGTTTTCTAAGCAGTTAAACGTATTTATTCCTCTGAAACTCCGTGAGCCAATATGCAGAAGAAACAGCAAGTTGAACCATGATTTATCTGCATGTTGGTTTTGAACTTATGAGGCATAGAATCCCTGTTACAAAATGTATTACAGTAATGTATGGATGCAAAAATCCCCCTCCAAATGGTGGGGGATTTTTGTTGCTATGAGATAAACTACTTAAAAGTTTTTTGAGCCATTTGCCTGAAACGTATAACGGAACGTATAAAAACGTTGCTTATAAGTTTTGTCAGCATCAGATGCTGTAACAGAGGGCGTAACACCGCCTTTGTAGTAATTCAGGATTTCTACTTTAGCGTACTTGCCACTTGCAGTTCTGATGATGAGCGTACGACCTGCAATAGGAGTTAATAACACATTTACACCATCATAATTGTACCAGGCACGTCCTGAGCCACGTGGAATAGCATAACTCACAGGGTGGTTATCAATTCTGAAAGTTGAGTCATTAGATACACTTGTAACATCATTAAAATTGGCAACCTGAACAAATGCACCTCCTGCTCCGGGTCCGCTGGTGGCATTGTTAACACGTATTGTGGTTCCTGCAAAAGCTAAATCCCATTTGGTAGTGGTGGAATCGCTGTTTGGAACCCATGTGTTTGTTTCAAGGCTAAAGAAAGAATACTTACCGGCACCAAAAGGCTGCCCCTGTGAGGATAATCCAATAATTGTATCGGCCGGAAGATTTTTTACCGTAACAATATTACCCGATACTTCAACTTTAAATGCTCCTGCAACTTCTGCTTTTGGAGTTTCTGTTTTTTCTTTTTTACACGCTGCTAATACGAATAATGCAGCCATTACTACAACACTTGTTTGAACCGCTTTTTTCATTTTTGATTTATTTTTTTTTGTTGTTTAAAAAATTATAAGTGATACTGGTATAAAGCACTCGTCCCTGCAGATTGGGCAGAAAGTTTTTATCTTGGTAATTGAATACATTGTCCATACCAGCCTGTAAACGAAAACCATGCTTTAATTCTTTACCTGCAGAAATATTGATAAGCACAAACCCCTTGGCAAATTCATCATTTACATCGTACACACTGTTGCCGCTGGTATTACTGATGGCCCAACGGCTTCTGTAAATACTTCTGATGGTGGCAAAAAAGCGTTCACCATTTTCATAAGTTAATTTCAGGTTGGCCATATGGCGGCTGCGGTTAGGCAAGCCAATGTATTCACTTCGTAGAAGTGTGCGGCTGATGTTGTTTGCATCTCTCACTGATTCCTTACCGCTTTTGATGCGTTCCAGTTCTTCCTTATCTGCAGTAAACAGCAATTGGTATCCTCCGTTTAGTGTAAGGTTTTTGATGATGTTCCAGCTTATCTCAGCATCAAGACCTTGTGTATACGCTTTCTTAACATTGACATAGCTGAAAATCTGAGACCCGTTTGTACGTGTTGCAACCTGTCTTGTTTCAATTAAATTATCAATGTCATTTCTGAAAACATTCAGCTTTACAGCTACAGTTTTCAAAGGCTGATAATGGATGTTAAAGTTGAAACCTGTACTGTACTCAGGTGTGAGATTATTGAGCAAAGCATAATCGCTCAGCAATTCTGAAATCTCGCCCCGTTGCTGTAATTGTGTAATAATTTTTACGGCATCCACCGATCCGAAAACTGAGTAACCCCCCGCAGCCACATTGGTGAAGTTGAGGTACAGTTGACGAAAATCAGGTGCCTTAAATCCACGGCCAACAGATGCATTGAATTTGAGCTTTGGATGTACGGAATAACGAATGGCCAGTTTGGGACTGAATGCAGAAGCAAAGAGCTGGTTATTGTCGTATCTGATTCCGGCAATGATGGTAACTTTTTCAACCGGCATCCACTCGTTCTGCAGGAATCCGTATACAATTTTATTTTGCTTCACACTGCTGCTGTTATCATAACGGGTTGATGTAGCTTCATCAATAATATAACCGGCACCTGCAGTGAGTGTTACTTTTTTAAATGATAAATCCGTTTGGTTTTCTGCCCTGTAAAAACGCTGGCTGAAGGCATCGTAGTAAATACTATCCGGCTTTTCTCTGAACCTGAGCCTTTCTGATCCGTTAAACCCGGTATGATAAACTCTCAATGCTGA
>CAYPBV010000065.1:0-5203 GCA_964409025.1 uncultured Chitinophagaceae bacterium
ATCATAATGATAACAAAAATTACAGCGGCCACTATCAAATTACCGCCTTTCTTGCCACCCTTTCTTCGCTGGCTGTAACCCACAGGTGGTTTGTACTCCCCTGCTGCTGCACGTATCAAATCGCTGGTGCCTTCATCCAGACCACGATAAATATCATTGGCTTTAAAATTGGGGATAATATCGTTATCAATAATCTGCTTGGCGGTAATATCCGGTATGGCACCTTCTAATCCGTAACCGGTAGCAATCCACACCTGACGTTTGCCTCCATTATTGGGTACAAGTACGACAATAATTAGTCCATTATTGAATTCCTTACCACCTACGCCCCACTTACGGCCAAGGGCAACTGCAAAATCAGAAATGTCATAATCACCAATATCAGCTGTGGTAACAATTAATATTTGATTGGAAGTACTGTCGTCATAAGCCACTAATTTTTTTTCGAGTGCTTCTTCCTGTGCCGTTGTAAGCAAATTCAGCTTTTCGTCATCAATAACCAATCTTGGCGGATTGGGCACCTTGGGAAAATACTTCTCCACTCCTTCCTGCGCATTTGCAAAAGAGAAAACAACGAATAACAGGATTATGATTTGTAATTTCTTCATGGAGCTATGTATCATTTGCCAAACACAATGTCATCCGGCAGTTCATTACGGTCTTCATTTTCGTAAGGGAAATGTGTGATGAGGGCTTCGCCTATTTCTGTTACCACATGTACAATACCATCTGCATAATGATGTTGTGAAAATTCTTTCAGTATCTGCCGCACTTCTTTATTCCAGAATGCTGTTCCTACTTTTTCATGAATGCCTTTATCACCAAAGATGGCCAGTTGCTTATCTTTTGTGGCGATGTAAAGAAGTACGCCGTTACGGTCTTCCGTTTTTTCCATCTTCAAACCAAAAAAGATTTCAGCAGCCCGGTCCACGGCATTTACATAACTGCACCTGCTTTCAACAAATACACGTATTTCACCGCTCGTACGTTTTTCTGCAGCACGGATGGCGGCTACAATACGCTGCTCTTCTTCATTGGTAAAGAAAGGTTTGGGTTTATATATAAAAGAAAGCCAACTCATTTGTTTTGATTAAATTGAATCACAGGACTTATATCAGTTCCAATATCAGCTTTAAAACCATTTATTACTTTAAATCCGAATAAACTTGCAACTATGTTAGATGGAAATTGCCTTACTTTTTGATTGTAACTATTTACACTTTCATTAAAATCTTTTCGTGCAGTTTTAATTCTTCTCTCTGTTCCTTCAAGTTGGGTTTGAAGTCCGGTAAAAGCTTTTGCAGATTTTAAATCAGGATAGTCCTCCACAAGTGCTATTAAACGATTCATAGTAGTTGCTAACTCTCCCTGAGATTTTTCCTGAGAACTATAATTTGAAAATGTAATTTGCTTACTTAACAACGAAGCGGCCTCTGCCCTCTTAGTAGCTATTTCTTCAAATATTTGTTTCTCAAAGTTTGCAGAACCTTGAACAACGGCAACCAGTCCTGGAATCAAATCATTTCTCCGTTGATAATTATTTTGCATCTCATTCCAACTTAACTTAACTACTTCGTCTTTTTTCACCAGATTGTTATAGGTTATAACAATATAAAAAACTACAATAAGAAATAAAGCAAGTACAATTATAATCCTTTTTGTCATTCTGATATATAAGATTAGAATTTTACTTCAGGTGCTTTATCTGTTCCTTCGGCTGCTTTGAACCCTTCTTTAGCTTTAAATCCAAACATGCCTGCAAAGAGGTTCATTGGAAAAGAACGTACCTTAATGTTATAAGAATTAATAGCTTCATTAAATGTCTTACGTGAGTTTTTAATACTGTTTTCGATACTTTCTAATTGATTTTGTAATTGTTGAAAACCTGCAACTGCTTTCAAATCAGGATATTTTTCAACCGAAACAAGAAGTCTGCTCAATGCACCTGACAATTCGGATTGAGCTTGCTCAAACTTCGCTAAGTTTTCTGGAGTAATATCTTCTGCTTTTAACTGAATAGAAGTTGCTTTGGCTCTTGCCTCAATTACTTTTGTTAACGTCTCCTGCTCAAAATTGGCGGCACCTTTAACTGTATTCACTAGGTTTGGTACCAAATCAGCTCTGTTTTGATATTCCGTTTCTACATTATTCCATGCATTCTTTACAACCTCATCTTGCTTAACAAGACCATTATAACCCCCACAACCCATAAAAAGTAAAATAGCGAGAACTGCTACAATGATAATTGTGATAAGTGATTTCCCTTTCATAATGATTGATTTTGTATTTGACTATAAATGTAACTGTTTTCTTTTTGAGTTACGGATATAGGAGGAACGAAAAGGGTGCCAGATATAAAAACCTGACACCCTGACGTTTGAATATAAATTATGAAGCGAAATAAAATTCCCCTCAGACGAGGGCGTTTGACCGAGTTACTTCACCGCTGCAATACCCGGCAATTCTTTACCTTCAAAAAACTCCAGCATGGCTCCGCCGCCCGTAGAGATATAACTTACTTTATCAGCAAAGCCAAAATCATTAACTGCTGCCACACTATCTCCACCACCAACAAGAGAAAACGCTCCTTTGCCAGTAGCATCTGCCACGGCCTGTGCAATGGTTTTGGTACCGTGTTGAAACTTTTCCATTTCAAACACACCCATGGGGCCGTTCCATAAAATGGTTTTGGAGTGAAGCAATACATTGGTAAACTGACTGCAGGCATTGGCACCTATATCCAGTCCCATCCAGCCATCAGGTATATAATTGCTGGGTGCCACAGAAGTATCAGCATCTGCAGCAAACTTATCGGCAATCACACTATCACTTGGCAGGTGAATGTTTACACCTTTTGCTGCTGCTTTTTCTAAAATGTTTTTAGCAGTATCCAAACGATCGTCTTCGCATAATGAATTACCAATGGTACCGCCCATCGCCTTCATAAAGGTATAAGCCATGCCGCCACCAATAATAATATCCGTTGCACGCTCCAGCAGGTTTTCGAGTATCAAAATTTTATCGCTCACTTTGGCACCACCAATGATTGCTGTAAAAGGTTTTTCTGCTTTGAGCAGTACTTTTTCGGCTGCTGCTACTTCACCTTCCATCAACAGACCAAACATTCTGTTTTCGGGTGTAAAGAATTTAGCAATCACTGCTGTACTTGCGTGTGCACGGTGAGCGGTGCCAAATGCATCATTAATATACACGTCGCCCAACTTTGATAATTTTTCTGAAAAGGCTTCATCACCCTTTTCTTCTTCTTTATAGAAACGAAGATTTTCCAGCAGCAATACTTCACCGGCCCGTAACATGCCGGCAGTAAGATATGCCTGCTCACCTATGCAATCATTGGCAAACAAAACAGTAGTACCGCCAAGTAATTGAGAAAGGTGATTGATTACATGTTTGAGTGATGATTTCTCTTCAGGACCTTCTTTTGGCCGGCCCAGATGACTCATTAAGATAACGCTACCGCCATCATTGAGAATTTTTTTGATGGTGGGGATGGCAGCCTTGATGCGGGTATCATCTGTAATTGCATATGTGGCTTTATCTAAAGGCACATTAAAATCTACACGAATGAGTGCTTTTTTTCCGGTGAAGTTGTAATTCGAGAATTTGCTCATATATTAAAATTAAGTATTACGAATGTAGGTTTGAAAAAAGTAACGGTTGTAAAGTTTTTACAAATTAGCAAGCAACTGTTTTACACAATCTACATTTCTGCTATTATCATTGTCGCCTTTAATTTTTACATTTCTTAAAGCCCCACTGATGAGTTTATAACCTTCTATCCCCTGCTCATCATTATAAAAACAGTTATACCAATCAACCAACTCATCAGCATAAGCCATGGAAACTTTATTGGTATAAAATTTTATGGGCTGCGGGTACCATGTGCCGCCGGGGTTTTGCAATTTATTTTCCAATGCATGTGTGTATAATGCTTCTAAGAATTGCAGGTATTGCATCACCCGCAGCTTGATTTGATCATTGGTTTCAGGAACAGCGGGCTTTTTTCGCCACAGGTGCATGGAAGCTTTAAAAGGATCAAGATCTGTTTTGGTGGCTATGCCCTGTACTTCAATTCGCTCAACGGGTTCAACTTCAAATGGAAAGGAATCAAAAAAACTAAAAACAATATTTCCCTGCGGTGTAGTTGTTTCCTGTACAAAATACGAAGCGCTGCCATTGCTTATTTTATCCGGCATAAGCACAAATGCTTCTTTTGTTTCATCATTTGTCCACCGGCCTGTTTCAAATAACAAATCAGCACAAAGTGTATAGGTATAATCCGGATACAAACGTAATACATACACATCCAGTTTATTATCCCCGCTGCTGAGTTTGCTTTCCGGTACCTGATACCACGCTGCATTTTCAATGGTGATATCATTTGTTTGTTTCCCTTTTAAAATACAGCCAGTAAATAAAAAAAGGATGCCTGTATGCAAGCATCCTTTCAGAATAAAGTTTAAAGCCATCTTATTTAATAAGTTTAGCAAAGTAATGTAATGTACGAACGAGCTGGCTTACATAACTCATTTCATTATCGTACCAGCTTACAACACGTACAAGTTGTGTATCACCTACTGTTTGAACACGTGTTTGTGTAGCATCAAACAAAGAGCCGTAACTGATACCGATAATATCACTGCTCACTATTTCATCTTCAGTATATCCGAAACTTTCATTGGCTGCAGCTTTCATGGCAGCATTTATTTCTTCTACTGTTACTTTTTTACCGAGTAATGCAGTTACTTCCGTTAATGAACCGGTAAGAGTAGGCACACGCTGTGCACTGCCGTCCAGTTTTCCTTTTAAGCCTGGTAATACCAATCCAATAGCTTTAGCAGCGCCTGTGCTGTTTGGTACTATGTTTTGAGCGGCTGCACGTGCACGGCGTAAATCACCTTTGGCATGTGGTGCATCCTGTGTGTTTTGATCATTTGTGTAAGCATGCACAGTAGTCATTAAACCGTTTACGATTCCAAACTTTTCATCCAGAACTTGTGCAACAGGAGCCAAACAGTTTGTTGTACAGCTTGCACAACTTATTACTGTTTCACTTCCGTCGAGAATATTATGGTTTACATTAAATACAATTGTTTTTAAATCGCCTGTAGCAGGAGCGCTGATAACTACTTTTTTGGCTCCGGCAGTAAGATGTGCTTCAGCTTTAGCTTTGTCTGTAAAG
>CAYPBV010000065.1:5213-17463 GCA_964409025.1 uncultured Chitinophagaceae bacterium
CTCCAGTACAACATCTACATTATGACTACCCCACGGAATTTGAGCAGGATCTTTTTGCGCATAAATTTTTACTTCATCGCCATTTACAATTATTGAGCTATCTGTACTTTTAACTTCAGCATCAAAACGGCCCTGTGCTGTGTCATATTTTAAAAGGTGTGCTAATACTTTAGGGGAAGTGAGGTCGTTGATGGCCACTACATCAATTCCCTCCATTTTATAGATTTGACGGTAAACAAGGCGTCCAATACGTCCAAAACCATTGATGGCAACTTTTACTGTGCTCATTTTAATCTGTATTTTAAGTGAAAAATTGAGACGCAAATGTAAGCAAAAGCATTACTCACAAACTGATTGTTTAGGCTAAGTAATATGATTTTGGATATAAGCCGGGAAGTTTTTCTTCATCGTATTTGCGTTGCACCTTTATACTGCTTTACCATCAGCTGCTGTGGGTTCACAAATAAAACAGACGAACAAATTAGTTCAGATCCCAAAATCTCAACAATACTTTGAAATTAGTTTGGCTGTAATTTGTCATCGGCCTATCTTTGCCGTCCTAAAACCAAAATAAGGTTTTCCGCCGCGTTGGTCAAGGGGTTAAGACGCCTCCCTTTCACGGAGGAATCACGGGTTCGAATCCCGTACGTGGTACAAAAATCCCGCTCAAAAGGCGGGATTTTTCTTTGCCGGGCCCGTAACTTATTCCAAGAAAAATCCTTTTTTACTACTCCTTGAGTAATTTTCCCAAACAATTTTTTTAAATATTGATAGATTTTGAGGCTATCGAAATGTTGATTATCAGCCATTTAAAACAGGTAAATTTACTGTATCGTAAAAAAACATTCTCTCATACGTAGTTTTCCTATTGTGAATGTAAAATACTGAAAGCATTTTTGTATTAAATAAGGCGAAACACTTAGTACGCCTTAGAGGAATCCGACAGAAATCAGAAAACAGTATTTACCGTACCTAAAAAGAGAACATGAAAACGTTATCAAGTTTTTTTGGCAACCTGCTCAAACGTATTTTACTTTTTATTTTGCTTGTAACCTCTTTTGCTACAAGCGAATCGGTAAATGCTCAATTGAAAATTACTAATCTCACCCGTGAATCTGGTTTGAATTACCAACCAGGATCTGTTTACCGTTCCAGATCAGTTTACACAAACATTGATGCACTCATACGTATTGACAGCCTTGTAAATGGCGCAAGCATAGTTAATATTGATGAAAGTGGTTTTGGTTATAATGACGCTTTTCAGCCCAGAATACAATCTGGTGGAAACGGTGTTTCTTACGCCGTGTTTACTATACGTTTTGTTAAAGAAAATACAAATATCCCGGAATTATTACTTTCGCTTACAGCTACAAATCTTGACCTGGACGGAAACATTAATCTAAAAGAGTTTTGCGAATTTGACCTTGGTGGCGGTCTCGCAACTTTTATGAGTAACTCTCCTGAAATTATGGTTAGGAATAACAACGGTAAGTACCATGCGCAAAACATAAGCGGTATTGACTATGCCGGAATTGATACATCAGCAGATGCGGTGATGTTTAAAGTACAACGAAACTTAGTTTCCAGTTTTACAGTTCGCTTAGGTGCTATTGTAACAAACAATGCTTCTGCCTCCCGCCAATATAGTGTGTATATGAAGGATTTTGAAATTTCAAACCCTGCTACTCTCCCGCTTACTTTATTAAATTTTGATGCAATACTTAAAGAAGACATTAAAGCACTTCTTAACTGGACCACTACAGATCATAAAGAGTTCAGTCATTTTGTGCTTCAGCGCAGCACAGATGGCAGAAATTTTAAAGATGTGATGACATTATTTACCGAGCCCGTTGAAACTTCAGCTGTAAATCAATACTCATACACTGACAATATCTACGGTATAGGTTCAGGTGTAATATATTACAGGCTGCAAATGGTGGATGTTGATACCAAGTATCAGTATTCGCCTATAAGGATGGTTCGTTTGAATACTAATAACAATATACAAATTCAAACATTCCCTAATCCTGTAACAAGTGAGTTACGGGTAACCATACCTTCAGGCTGGCAGGAAAAAAACCTGAGCTACGAAATTTATAATAATAATGGTATGCTTGTAAGCCGAACGCAGGTGGCCCGTGCTGCACAAGTTCAGCAATTAAATGTTCAGTCTCTTGGTTCCGGTAATTATATCATCCGTGTTACAAACGGGCAGGTAATGAGTTCATCAAAATTTGTAAAATATTAATTTATGTGCATTACTGCAGGCAAACTGCAAACCCAAATCCACGTTGCTAACCGTTTTGTGACATTAAGTATTTAGAGCTACCTCTGAAACACAGTTGTTAACCTTTGAGCGTGTTGTTGCTAACCTTTTTTACTCTGTACCCACAATCCACGTTTGAATGAGCCCCGGCCCTGATGCCGGGGTTTCTGTTTACAAACCTGTTTCAAAATGCATTTCAGGCACAGTTACATCTGTAAAGCCTTTACGAATTAACCTGTCTCGGAAAGACTCCTGCACTTCGTGTTCACCATGTACCAAAAATAATTTCTCCACCTGCTGCGGATTTTGACAGGCAAGCCATTGGCACATATCATCATAATCACCATGTGCACTCATGCTTCGTATCTGCCCCACTTCAGCGTTCACCTGCTTTTCAACTCCAAAAATCTTTACTTCTTTCAATCCACGAAGCAATTTGCCGCCAAGCGATCTCGGTTCACAATAACCGGTGAGCAAAATGGTATTACGACTGCTCTCGATTGTATTATTGATGTGATGTTTTACCCTGCCGGCATCAGCCATACCACTGGCACTGATAATCACATAAGGACCGTTTCGGTAATTCAGCAGCTTCGACTCTTCCACGGTTTTCACAAACTTTAATCCTTTAAAACCAAACGGATCATTATCCTGTTTTAAAATTTTTTGAATACGACCATTAAAATACTCCGGATAATTTTTTACGATATGCGTTGCCTCTACACTTAAAGGACTATCAACAAAGTATTCCAAATCCGGCAGGCGGCGTTCCAGTTCCAATTGATTTAAGTCATACAATAATTCCTGCGTGCGCCCTACACTAAATGCTGGAATAATGAGTTTGCCTTTTTTTTGCACACAGGATTTTTCTATCCAATGTAATAACTGATCAGGAGTAGAAATGGTGTTATCATGAAGTTTATCACCATAGGTTGACTCCATAATAATTACATCTGCCGGGGGAAAGTCCTGTGGTGATTTTAAAATCACATCTCTGTACCGGCCGATGTCGCCACTAAACGTAATACGCTTTGTTTTACCGCTTTCAGTAATCTTTAAATGAACACATGCACTACCAATGATATGACCGGCATCAGTAAACATCGCTTCTATTTCTTCACTCACTTTAAACCACTCATTATATTCTTTTGGTACAAACTTTTCAAAAGCACGCCTGGCATCTTCAGTTGTATACAAAGGTTGCAGATAAGGAATGCCCTGTGCTGCACGACGTTTATTTTCAAACTTTACATCATCTTCCTGTATTTCAGCACTATCTTCAAGCAACACTGTGGTTAAATCTTTTGTAGCATCTGTACAGTAAATTTTTCCTTTGTAACCATCTGCAATCAATTTGGGAATTAATCCACTATGATCAATATGTGCATGGCTGAGAATCATGTAATCTATCTGCTCAGGGTCAAAACCCCAATGCCGGTTCATCGCATCAGTATCTTTGCCCATACCCTGAAACATACCGCAATCAAGTAATAATTTCTTTCCGTTTTTTAACGTGATGAGATGTTTACTCCCTGTAACAACTCTTGCTGCGCCGTGAAATGCTATTTTCATAAAAGCCAATTTGAAAATTTAATGATTTGAAAATTTGAAAATTCGTGCTTTAAATTTTCGATTTTACTTTTTTGCTTTGAAAGACCATGTTATTAGAAATTCCGCAACAATTTCACCATCGCTATTGGTGCCGATTGATTTTGCGGTATAACTTCTTGCTTCACCGTCCTCAATGCACGCATCAACTATTTGTTCAAAATCTTTTCCTGCATTGCAGGTGAAAGATGTTAAGCCTGTTGCCTTCTTAAAATAATTGGCTTCTAATTTTACAACCAGCATACTCACTGCAGGTGTTCGTTTATAAATTTGCATCATCGCTATTAAACCCGTACTCATTTCTGCCGCCATGGCCAAACAGGCGAAGTAGGTGGAGCGAAACGGATTTTGTGAAAACCACTTAAACGGTACAGTAACCACCGCTTTTTGTGTTGTAAACTGCTTTACTTTAACACCTGAGAAATACGCTGCAGGCAATTTGGTAAACATGAACAGTCTGCTTTTTAATGAGTTGCTCATGATGGAAATAAATTGTTGTGCGTTTGGATTCATAACAAAGCCTCCCTTAATCCCTCCCAAGGAGGGACTTACTTTTCACAGCCCTAACTTATTTAAGCTGCTCAATTACTTTTTAGATTTACATTAGATGTTGAATAAAGAACTAACCCTTGAAGTGTGCGACGCAAAACCGCCGCCATGAAACACAAAAGTCCGTTACAAAAAACTATTTCTTCACTTCTACAATACAAGCTACTACATTATTAGCATCACCATTTACATCAAAGCGCATATTGCCTTTACCGGTTGTGGAGTAACGTACATTACGAATGAGTGATGAGCCCAATGCACTGTAAAACCTTGCACCATAATCAACAGCAGGATTACTGCTGATTTGCTGATTGAGCTGATACCAGTTTAATTCATTTTTACTGATGACAACAGCTATTACATCACGATTACCCAAACTATCCGGTGTCATACTTTTATCTTTTGGAAACATTCTGTAACCAGTAATACCACAAAAAGGTGAATACTTTGTTTTAGAAGGATCATCAGTGCGTGGATATGGAAATAATGTATAACTGGTGCCATCCACTTCCTGACCAAAGACGTAGATGTAACACTCAGTACCGTTTTTAATTTCCATTTTAAATTTTGTACCGGCACGTACCTGCGTTGTTGTTTCAAAACGATTGGCACCAATGGAGCGCAAGGGAATATAATCTTTTGCTACTGTACGCTTTCCATCAAACTCTACTTGTACTAATCCCACTTCACATGCAAACTGCTGCATATTATCATTGGAAGCATGCATGGGGTTTACACCATACGCTTCACGCACATAGGTTTGAAAATCAGCATAACGCACCCATGCGAAGCCGTTAGTACCCCATTCGCTTCCCCAACTGTTCATGATTAAAAATGAACCGCCGTATTTTTTATCATCATACCCTACCACACACATGGCATGGCCGCCAAAGCCCATCATTTGCTGATCACCGGGCGCAGGCACCCAAATGTCTTTACCCATCATGCTCTGCATAAAACTCTGCCCCACCATCATACCAATTACTACCGGTGCACCCTGGGCGAGATTTTCCCGGATGGCACGAATATCAACAGCGTCATTTCTATCACCCAGACTTAAACGGTTGAAACCACGCATGCGGAATTGTGAAGCTTCTTCCTGCATCGTTCGATTGGGCTGACGGCTGCAATCCTGATCAGTATACGGAAAGGCATTATATGGAACACCTCCTGTATTTTTCATAAACTCCATTGCCCTTATTATGTATGACCCCTGACAACCATCCAATCCAATTTGATTGTACATAAATGCGGGAGAAAATGCAACTTGCTCCGGTTGCTGCCCTGTCATGGCGCTTTGTAAAATTGTTTGTGCTGCAAAGGCACTGCTCCATGCCACACATGAACCTTGTGCGCCTTGATTTTGTGGTGTGGGACAAAAGCGCTGCAGGTTAGCACTCTCCGGCAATGGATTTTTTGAATCATCCACTGCAAGTGGTTCATAAATTTCAGCTTTCTCAAATTGTGCAGGGTCTAAGAAACCACCGGTTGCCAAACCTGCTAATTGCGAAATATTGCAACCACCTCTTCCTAAAAGAAAATAAGCAGCTACACTCACCACCAGCAAGAGCATGATGCCTTTACCGCCACCACCCCGAAACAAACTGAATAATAATGGAAGCAATGAAAGTAAACCTCCGCCGCCGCCTCTTCCGCTACCGCCTGGACCAATGGGAAAATTTCCACCACCGCCACCATCATTTTCAAATTGTTCCTGCTGATCCTGCGGATCGTCAGTCATACGTATAGGCATGGCAAATTGATTTAGTTCTTTAAATGTAAAATAAAAACAAATGCACAGCAAAAAACCATTGCTGTAATTCTTGATGCATATAACAAACGAATCAAATACCTTTCAATAAAATTAACCCATGCGAAATCTGTTTATTGCTTTTTTATCAGTATTGCTGCATTTATCATCATTTGCACAGACTGACAGTACTGCTGCACAACCAAAAGATGCAGAAAGCATTGATGCCATTATGAAAGCTTTATACGAAGTCATAAGCGGACCTGCCGGACAAGCACGTAACTGGAACCGTATGCGAAGTTTGTTTTTACCTGAAGCGAAAATGGTGGCAACCGCTACTACTCCAAACGGAGACATTGTAAAAAGAGTGATGACAGTAGAAGACTATATAACACGCAATGGACCTGTATTGGAAAAGAATGGATTTTTTGAACAGGAACTATTCAGAAAGCAGGAAGTGTACGGACGCATAGCCCATTGTTTCAGCACCTATGCCGCTAAAAGAAATGCGGATGATGCAGCACCTTTTATGCGTGGCATCAACAGCATTCAATTATATAATGATGGTAAACGCTGGTGGATACTTTCCATCTTCTGGCAAAGTGAAAGTAATGATGTACCATTGCCCAAACAATATTTATCCAATTAACAAATGAATCAGCACATTGCACAAATTGCACTTGTTGTAAAAGACTATGATGAAGCGATTGACTTTTACTGCCATCAACTTGGGTTTGATTTAAAAGAAGATAAGGTGATGAGTGAAACCAAAAGATGGGTGGTGCTACAGCCAAAAGGTGAAGGCAGTTGTAACTTGTTACTGGCAAAAGCTGCTACTGATGAACAGTTATTAATAATCGGCAATCAAACAGGAGGCCGTGTATTTCTGTTTCTTTATACTGATGACTTTTGGAGAGATTACAACAACTATATTTCTAAAGGCATTGTGTTTGTACGTGCGCCAAAACAAGAACAGTATGGAACGGTTGCTGTGTTCAAAGATTTGTATGGCAATCTATGGGATTTAATTGAGCCGAAACAATCGTAATTACTTTTTCACCTCAGTAGTATATAGCACCCTGCCCTGCCAGTTAATCACCTGCATTTTAAATACCGATGGTGTAAAAGAGAAACTCATAAATCCATGATCACTTGCGCCGAATTTTCCACCATTTGGATGTGGTTTAGTGCCGGGCCTTGCTTCACTGCCGCCACCTGAAACAAAAAAGTGAGTATAGGCTGATGGTGGTTTAATGTATTGCAGATCATGCTCGTGCCCGCAGATGTAAGCATCTACTTTGTATTGCTCCATTAATGGTCCGAAACTGTTAAGAACATCTCTTGTGTCTGCACTGTTTAAACGGCGGCCGCCGGTATATAATGGATGATGGCCCACAATGATGGTCCATTTAATATTTGAAGAACGCTGTTGCAATACACTATGGAGCCATCCTTTTTGTGCAGCGGTATCCTGTTTGCTCACTTCTTCTTTATATACCTCTTCTTTGTAATACTTTTTTACAAAGGGATCCGTATCAATAAAAATCATAAGTACCTGCTGAGCAGTATCATCATCAATGGAAAATGTTTTGGAATAATACCGTGCTGGTATATTCCACCGTCGACTGATGGCACTGTATTGTATTTGTGCATCAGGATTACCTCGATAATCATGATTACCTAAGGTTACAAACCAATTGATTTGCAGCGCATGTTGTTTGTAAATATTTTCAAAGGAGGATTGCCACAATGGATCCTGTACACTTCTTACACCATTGGGATAAAAATTATCACCTGTTGTAACAATGAATTCAGCACCTGTTTCATTAGCAGCATAACCCAATTGCTCGGCTACTTCTTTTTGAAAATATTCACCATTTCGCCCCCAATCTCCAATTACGAGAAAGTTTAAACTATTTTTTAGCGGCTTTAAACCCGGAATAATTTTTCCTCTGTAACCATCTTCAAAATTTTGCGGGCGCTGTTGTGCAACGCCCGCAATGGAAAAAAGTAAAACTGCTATATGAAAAAAGAACTTCCGCATTATTTATCATTTAAAAAACATCAAACTTAACCCCAAAATTATAACGGGCACGGTAATACTCCAACTGAAAAGTGCGTTCTTTCGAACCCTGGTAATATCTTAAAGGCTGATTGGTTAGGTTATTCATTTCACCAAATATGCGAAAACTCTTTTTGACAATAATGGTAAAATTGGCATCAATAAAAAATTGCCTGTCATAAAACACATCATTAAAACTATTAGTGCCAACAGCATCTAAATATGCTGCTGTATAATTAGCTGCAATACGTGCAACAAACCATTTTGAATCATAAGAAACAGAGCCGTTAAACATGTGCGGAGCAGTGCCGGGCAATGCAAGACCGGTACGGCTTACACCATCCGGAGTAAAAATACCGTCGGCAGTAGATTTTGTGTATGTGTAATTTACAAACACACCCAGATTTTTCAGAAAGCCGGGCAAAAAATCCAACTGACGCTGAAACGAAACTTCAGCACCATACACATTTACACTCTCACCATTACGAGGCTGGCGAAAACTCCAGAATGCAGTTTGCGGCAAACCGGGCAATGTATCATTGGTATTAAAATCAGTTTTATAATTGGCAGAAGTGTAGTTATCATTTCTGAAATTGTAAATGAAGTTGCTGATGTTTTTATAAAACACACCACCTGAAATAATACCCACATTACTGAAATAATGTTCGGCCATAAGATCAATATTCCAGCTCTGGCTTGCTTTCAGATTAGCATTACCCACGCTGAACTCAGCATCATTGCTGATGATACTTTGATAAGGTGTAATATCAAAGTAATTAGGACGGGCTATAGATGATGTAACAGCAAAACGTAAAAGGGTATTTTTTGTAACATCATACCTTACGTTCAAACTGGGTAAAATATTAAGATAATCATTACCTCCGGTTGCACTCTTAACAAAATTAGTTTCGTTTAATACCACATTACCGGAATATGTAGGACTGGTTGACTCCAGACGGATACCCGCTACAGCGCTAAGTTTATCTGATATTTGCTGGTCAAAACGAATATAACCTGCTAAAATATTTTCGGTAGCACGATAGTTTAATCCTAAATACTCAGCCGGTTGATCAGCTACCGTAAAAAATCCATTATTTGCCTGGCCAAGTACAAAATCGCCCAGAATTTCGGGGTTCATAAAATTACCCACTACATATTTGGAACCGGGCTGATAATTTGCAATAGTATAATCTGCTGATACACCTGTAGCACCAAGGCTGGCAATACGTGGTCTGAATTCAGTTACAGGAGTATAGCGGAAGAACCGATTATCTCTTATTTTAAACTTACCACGATATGCTGTACCAAATTTTAAAGAACCTTTTTGATTTTTCAATATACTGGCAGGAATAGTAAGATCAATTCTGAAATTTTTATTTTCTTCAAAGGTATTTCCAAACTGTTCAGTTATACGATCAAATCCGTAACTGCTCCATCTTCCCTTTTGAGAAAAAGTATCTGTCAATAATGGAAATTCCGGATCAGAAAAATCGCCCAGCACCTGTACTCCTGAACTTGTTCTGTAATTTGCATACCGCTCATTGGGTCTCTTTTCACTTGCTTTCGCATAAGAACCACTCCACTCTAACTGAATGTTATTTCCAAGAATATGTTTACCATTTAATGAGTAATTCTGAACCTGTTGATTTTCTAATCTTGCATTTTTTACACGGGGGCTGAATATACCTCCTTTTGTTTGGCGGTTAATACGCCCACGAAATCCGATGGCATTACCATTGGCATCAAATGTAGTGAGTGAGGTATCCAATGAATAGCGAAGACGGTAACGGTTTTCCCAATCATCTCTCCAGTTAAAAATGGTACTGAACTGAATACGGTTTCTGTTGTTAATTTTATATTCAAAATTTCCTCCGATACTTCTTCTTAAACGGCGCACGTCATAACGCCGGATATCAAACTGGCTCATGTACACACTGTTTCTGTGCTGTACCCATGTACCTTCAATATTATCAGAACCATAATCATTATTGAGCATGGAGCCGTTAAACATAAAGCCGAATTGCTTTTTCTTTCCCACTGAGTTACTTAATATGAAAGAGCCACTGTTTACGGCTCCTGCACGAATGGGATTAAAGCCCGAGGAAAGTGTGCCGGATAAACGAAGTTTATTGGATGTAGTACGTGTTACCAGATTAACAGAGCCCCCAATAGCATCACCATCCATGTCTGGAGTTAATGTTTTATTTACTTCAATGGTTTGAATCATATCACTGGGAATCAAATCCATTTGTACTCTTCTGTTTTCAGCTTCAGCTGAAGGAATACGATCGCCATTAAGTGTTACAGAATTTAATTGCGGTGCCATGCCACGAATAATGATATCTCGTGCCTCACCCTGATCGTTTTGCATGGTAATACCGGGAATACGTTTTAAAGCATCTCCAATGTTGGCATCCGGAAAACGGCCCACCTGGTCGGCACTAACAATGTTGCCGATATTTTTTCCGTTCTTCTGTTGATTGAGCGCTTTAGCCTGTCCTTTTAAACGATCACCTGTAACTACAATTTCCTTTCCTGATTTTATGTTTGGCTCCAGCGAAAATGTAAACACAGATGTTTGATTTTCAACAACTGTTATTGTTGATGTGATTACATTATAACCGATATAAGTAATGCGGAGTTCATGTTTACCTGCGGGCAATCCCAAAAATACAAATTCGCCTGTGCTATTTGTAATTCCTGAAATTTTTGCAGCGGGAATGGCTAAGGATGCCCCCGGTACATTTAGGTTTTGATCGTCACGGACTTTGATAATTACAGAACCTTTTTGTGCATGAACTGTGAGGGATAACAGAAGTATACAAAACACACTTAAGAGAGAACGCATAAGCAGAAAGATTTAGGCCGCAAAAGTATTTGTGTACCCTTGATACTGTGTTATGATAATGTTACATAATAATTAAAAAATCATGAATTGAACTCGTGGCTGAAAGCCTTTTTCTAATAGGGTGTGCAAAAAATGTGCTTTTTAACGGTTAATAAAAAATATACATAATTACTTAAAGTTATTATATTCGGTTTTAAACCATTTTCCCAAACCAGCATTTGTAACAGGCTTATGAGAAAAAAGATCGTGTCAGCACTCCTGTCATCAGTTTGCTACCTGTTTATACTAAACACATCAGCGCAAACAAATAACAACAGCATTATTAACATAAACATCTTTGGTGGTACAGCTCCATTCAGCAATACACAATGGAACAACTGGAATGTACCAGCAAACAGAATATCACCTGTTTTAAAATATGCTGATGGCAGCAACTCTACCGTTACTATCACATCCAACATTGCATTAGGCGTTACAGATAATGGAACACCTTATCCTACCACTATGTGCCCTCCTGAAGTAGGCCGCTTTGCTATGCTAAGTTCTACCGGTCCTCATACGCTTACATTCAGCAATTTAAAGAATGACGGTACTGTTTATGATATTGAAATCTATGCCTCCCGCAGAAATACCGGTAACATTACCAGGTTTACTATTAATACTACGTTTAGGGATATTAACACAGCAAGTAATTATAATAATGCAGCTATATTCACAGGGTTACTCCCAAACAGCTCAAGACAAATTGTGATTACAATTACCAGAGCGGCCGGCACCTATGCCTATGTTAATGGATTAAAACTTGTTGAAAGAAGTGCTCGTAATCAACCGCCTGTTGTTAATGCAGGTGCCAATCAAACAATTACTTTGCCTGTAAATGCTGTTTCGCTTAACGCAACAGCTACTGACTCTGACGGAACTATTGCAACACGCCTCTGGTCTAAAATAAGCGGGCCTGCAGCATTTACCATTACAAGCCCTGCAAGTTTACAAACAACCATCACCGGTTTATCACAGGGCATTTATGAATTTGAACTTGCTGTAACAGATGATGATGGTGATACCACACGTGATACTGTAAGTGTTACGGTTAATCCTGAGCCACCCAATATACCGCCTGTTGTTAATGCAGGTGCCAATCAAACAATTACTTTGCCTGTAAATGCT
>CAYPBV010000065.1:17563-18223 GCA_964409025.1 uncultured Chitinophagaceae bacterium
TGATGGTGATACCACACGTGATACTGTAAGTGTTACGGTTAATCCTGAGCCACCCTCCAATCCAACAACAGTTGCTAATATGACGGTGGATAGTTTTCCCCGTTCTGCACAATACGAAACATATGGATTAACAAAATTGCCGCCCGGTTATGCTTTCTCGGGTGGTAAAAGATATCCTCTTCTGTTATGGTTGCATGAATCAGGCGAAGGAGCCGGCGTTTCAAATTCAAACAGCACCAAAGGAAATAAAACGCAGTTGATAAGAATGGCCAACTCACCAAGCCCGGTACAATGGATTGCGAATGGATGGAATTTAACAGCTGTAAATCCAAAAACAGGTTTAAGGGATACGTTTATAGTTGTTGCTCCGCAGCATTACAATAACTGGAGTTACTCTTATAATGAATTAAGATTTATACTACCCAATATACTAAGCCGTTACAGAATAGATACTACCAGAATATATATGATGGGAATCAGTGCAGGAGGAAGTGGCATCAATACATGTTTGGGCAGCAGAGATTCTGTATTTATCAACAGGATTGCCGCAGCAGTTACCATGATATCTGCGGGAGTAAATCCTGCAAGTGGTCCCGCTGGTTCTTTTACCGCATTGCAGGTAGAAACCAATTTAAGATTAGCGGCCCGTTACGGTCCACG
>CAYPBV010000066.1:0-17669 GCA_964409025.1 uncultured Chitinophagaceae bacterium
GGTACATCCCGTGATTTTGCAGAAAGCAGTGGCAATACCATGTTTGCATTTTTACTCGCCCTGGTATTGATTTATTTAGTACTGGCTGCTCAGTTTGAAAGTTTTATTGATCCATTTGTAATTATGCTTACGGTACCGTTAGCTATTGCCGGTGCATTGCTTTCCTTATGGATGTTTGACCAAACCATTAATATCTTTTCACAAATCGGAATGATCATGTTGATTGGTCTTGTAACCAAAAACGGAATTTTAATTGTAGAATTTGCCAACCAGAAAAAAAATGGCGGCATGAACAAACATGAAGCCGTAGTGGAAGCAGCCACCATGCGTTTGCGCCCCATCTTAATGACCAGTTTGGCTATGAGTTTGGGTGCATTGCCGCTTGCATTATCATTAGGTGCTGCATCTACCAGCCGTATTCCCTTAGGTATTGTAATAGTAGGCGGTATCATGTTTTCATTGATTCTCACTTTATTTGTGATCCCTGCTATGTATTCATTCCTTTCATCTAAAAAATTAAAAGTGCATGAAGAAGAAACTGAAGCTGCTATTGACAGGCTTGCTGATTAATGCAGGGGTATTTGCACAAACCACTACACTCACTGTTGAAGAAGCAATTAAACTTGCGATTGAAAAAAACTTTGATGTAGAAATAGAACGGAACGCACAACAGATTGGCATTATTAATAACAATTGGGGAGTAGCAGGTGCATGGCCAAACATTACAATAAATGCAGCAACAGGACTTGCAAAGAATAATCTTGAACAGCAATTAGCAAACGGAACAACGATTAAACGTAATGGTGCAAATCTTCGAAACCTCAATGCAGGTTTTGCCGTAAACTGGCGATTTTTTGATGGCATGCGTATGTTTGCAGCTAAGAAACGTTTGGAAGAATTAGAGAAGATGGGTGAGTTGAGTTTTCGTAACCAGGTAAATACAACAGTATTCAATATCATTGGTACTTATTATCAGATTGTACAACTCAATCAGCAAGCAAAAGCACTAAAAGAAACCATCAGGTTTTTTGAAGAACGAAAACAGATTGCTGAAAGCCGTTTTACCATTGGCACTGCACCTAAAACTGATTTTCTGCAGGCACAGGTAGATTTAAATCAGCAGAAAGGAAATTTGTTGGCCATTGAAAATAACATCCGCATTGCAAAAGCAAATTTTAATAATTTACTTGGCCGTAAACCTGAAACAGTTTTTGAAGTAACAGATAGTATCAGCCCTGATGCTGCTGTAAACTTTACCACACTGCAAACAAAAGCAGCAACGGATAATTATGATTTGCTGATGGCA
Organism: uncultured Chitinophagaceae bacterium; assembly: GCA_964409025.1. Classification (GTDB taxonomy): domain Bacteria; phylum Bacteroidota; class Bacteroidia; order Chitinophagales; family Chitinophagaceae; genus Lacibacter. The sequence continues at coordinate 1,307 of CAYPBV010000066.1, forward strand.
CAAACCAATCTATCGGTTTTAGCACAACAGAAAAGAGAGATTACCAGCCAGCGATTGCCTGCAGTAACCCTCAATACCAATTTCAACCTGAATCAAAACAGGAATGATGCAGGTTTTAATTTGTTTACAAGAAATCTTGGACCTAATGGGAATATTGGTATTACCATTCCTTTATTTCAGGGGGGTGCAGTAAAAGCACAAGAAAAAGTAACAGATGTGCAAATTAAAAATCAACGTGTGCTGATTGACCGTTTACAAAATCAGGTAAATACAAGCCTTATCAATGCCTATTTTAATTTTCAAAACGCCTTGAACCTGGTAGAACTTGAAAAGACTACTTTGAAACTCATTGAAGAGAACAATATGATTGCAACAGAACGCTTTCGCAAATTAGCGATCACATCTCTTGAGTTACGACAAGTACAATTGGATTATATTAACGGACAAACCCGTTACATCAACGCATTGTTCCAGGCAAAGCTGGCGGAGGCGGAGATGAAGATGCTGGCTGGCAGTCTAAGCAATTTATGATGCTATTGAAGGAAGTATGCCCCGTCTGACGGGAATATATCTTTTTTATTTACTAACAATTAAAACATTCGTGAGGCCTTCAGACGAACACGTCAAAATGTATTTCGTTTCTTCAACTCCTATTTCTTTTGTTTCTTTGCCCATAAATCAACACATGGCAACTCCACTCGTAGGTATCATTATGGGCAGTGACAGTGACTTAACAGTGATGCAAGCCGCTGCAGATATTCTGAAACAATTTGATATCCCATTTGAATTAACGGTGGTATCAGCACATCGTACACCCTTACGCATGGTGGAATATGCACAACAGGCCAAACAAAGAGGCTTGAAAGTAATTATTGCGGGTGCCGGAGGTGCGGCTCATTTGCCCGGCATGGTTGCCAGTGTTACAACATTACCAGTAATCGGCGTCCCTGTAAAAAGCAGTAACTCTATTGACGGTTGGGATTCTGTTCTTTCCATATTACAAATGCCCAACGGTGTGCCTGTAGCAACTGTAGCATTGAATGCCTCCAAAAATGCAGGAATATTAGCTGCAGAAATGATTGGTGCGTTTGATGAGAACATTTCAACTAAGATTGCTGCCTATAAAGCAACCATGAATGATGAAGTACTGGCGAAAGTAGACAAGTTGAAAAGCGAAGGATGGGAAAATAAATTTGACTAGAGAATTTCCATCACTACAAACTCCTGCTCCAGACTAAATGAGTGATGATAAAGCTGATGAATGAACTCCCTCCCCCACTTTGCATAATAAGCTGAAAAATTATCAACCCGTTCTTGTAAACCTTTATTGGGGAACAATGCAGTTTTCAATTGTTCAATCTGCCGACGCTGTTCTTCATACTTTCTTTTTTCAGCACGGAACAATTTTTTCTCCAGTTCCTGTAAACGGTAAATGGCTTTTGTTTTCAACGCCTCCACATGCATTGCCAATGTGGGATCTACAGCTGTTGAAAGTTGTTTCAGGTGTTCGTACAAAGCTTCAGCTTCCGTTAAGGTACCATTGAGTTTTAATGTATGTGAAGAAGACCGGAGTACCTGTTCATTTAGAATTATTTCGGCAGGTTTAAAAAGATCTGCTGTTGAAATTTGCAGTTTATTAATCTTGGCTTGCCACTTTTCTTCCATCAAAAGAAATGAATTCCGCAATACAAGTACGGGAAATGGAACTTTGTAAAAATCAAATACCGCTTTCAACTCAAGCCAATAAGCTATTTCACCACCACCACCTATGAATGCAATATTGGGTAAAATCGTTTCCTGAAATAATCCACGTAAAATCACATTGGGACTGAAACGCTCAGGATACTCACTCAACTCCTTTAATAGTTCATCTTTTGTAAACGTAATTGTTGTATTTGTTACAACATATCCGTCACTTTTCTTTTCAATCCGTTCTCTTACATCTTCATCCAGATAAAACAAATTGATTTCTCTGCCTCCTGCCTGTACCTTGTACTGTTGCTCTAATTGTTTAGCCGCCTGCTCTACCAGTTTTGATGAGTTATGATTTAGCAACTCATCTTCAAACACAGTAATCATCTGTTGCTTCATGGCAGCAGCATCTGCAATCAATACAATCAATCCATATTCGCCAAACAAATCATTCACCAATCCAAACGTGGCCTGCTGAATACTTATTCCCACTTTATAATAAGTTCTGAGCTTATTTATCACCTCATCACCATGCGGCTGTACGCCCAGCTCACCTGCTATCGCATCAATGAGCTTTATTAATTCCTTATCAACAATGAATCGACCGAATGCCCCGCTTTGATCTGTTTTCCAAATTCGCTTGTCACCATTGAGCCAGAAATGTGCCAGTTCATCTACATCTGCATCTTCACTACCCATATAAAACACAGGCACAAAATTGCTGTCGGGAAATTGTTCTTTACTTGTGGCAGCTAATTTAATAGCATGTAGAATTTTGTATAAAAAATAAAGCGGTCCGGTAAATAAATTCGGCTGATGTGCGGTGGTGATGGTAAATGTATTTTCCTGCAGCAGTAAATCAATATTCTTCTGCACTGCTTCATGTACATATACAGAAGCATATTGTTGTTTTAAGTGCTCCGCTAAAACAGTTCTGTTAGTTATAAAATTACTGCGTGCTGCAATTGCTTGCTTCATTCCGTCCCAATCAGGACGGTGATGATACAAGGAGCGTAATGCCGCCGCATCATCCAGATAATCCAAAACAATATTGGAGAAAGCGCCTGTTTGTCTGTAACTTAACCGATGTGCTGTACAATCCATATGGGCAGTAAAAGTAAAATCTTTATTGATGATAAACCGTACCGTTAAAAAAGTTTTGCAAACTGTTCACGCCCCGTCAGACGCCCTTGTCGGAGAAAATTTAAAATATACCTTTCAATCTTCATACATCTTACTTCAATTCATACGCCGCCACAGTATTCTTCCAGAATGTGGGCACATAAACAATCCGTTTTTGTCTGTCGTAACCAATATCAGCAGAATTGATTTTGTTTTCTCTTCCATCCATCAGCACTTCTTTACTGCCATCTGCTTTGATGTAATACACTACACCACTCCAGGTGCTCACAATAAATTCTGTATCGGTTACAGGCTCTACACCATCCGTACCACCTTCCATGCCTTCACTCATTTTTATAAGCACACCACTCCTGTCCATTTTATACATGGAACCTGCATCAAGTACATATAAGGTTTTGTTATTGTAGAGCACACCATTGGGACCACGCAATTGTGTACTGTCAAGTATCGGCTCACCGGCAGGAGGTGCATTAAGCGGCACACGATGTACTTTTTTCATCCGGGAATCACTTACATACAAGTTGCCATCAGGAGAAATGGATATATCATTCAATCCTGTTGCATTTAAAGGAATTGTAGTTTCAATCACTCCCTTTACAATATCAATCACTACTATTTCACTTAAATCTGCCACATATAATTTGCCTTTGTACATACCCATCCCTTTAGGTGCGTTCAACCCTGTTACCCATTCGGCAGCAATCACTTTGCCATCAAGTGCCACTTTACCAATAGATCCTTTACCATCTTTTCCCCATGGTTGCGTACCATCAATATTGGATACATACAACACTTGATTTACTTCATCAAACAAAACACTCTCAGGTACTTTTAATATGGAATCTGTTTCCCACAACTTTACCAATTGATGTTGCGCTTGTGCTTTGCTAATCAAAATAGCACTGAATACAAAGGACAAAACAATTTTCATATTTAATTTTTAGGTTAATTGATAATTACTGAATACTTATTTTCTTTCCACGTTCCCATAAATATAATTGTTTGTTACACGTATGTCCAATAATTATTCAGTATAACTGTTTTTACCAATTATAAATCACAATGATGTTTGAGCAAAGCATAACAAGCACTGGATGTACTTGTTTCATTTAATCAAAACAGCAAAATTCAAAGAAGGCTTTTGGGGTTCAATATGTACATAAAGTATGTTATAATCCTCTTTGAAAATGTCTCCATACTACTCAGACCTCCAAAATACTTTTTTTGATTTTTTTAAAATATTTATTGTTTATCAATAAATATTTATTTATATTTGCATCGTCATAAAAATTTATTATCATGGAAATCAAAATTACCACCAAGCACATTCTCATCGTGTTGAACATTATTACCTGGCTCATTTTCATCGGCGTCTGTATTGAAGCCGGTGGGTTTTTATTTAATACTTTATATACATTGTTCGTGGGTCCTCAGAATGCGGAATTCTTTTGGAATCGTTTGGATTTATCAAGCCTTTACAAGTTTGGTGAAAGTCATTTTATTACAGTAACAACAATTGTGAATATTGTTGCGATTTTACGGGCCATCCTGTTTTTTGTTATTGTAAAATTTTTGTACGATAAAAAATTAGATTTATCAAAGCCATTTAATTCAGAGATGAGGCGTTTCATTCTTAACATCGGCTATTTAGCCTTAGGCATCAGTTTCTTTTGTTCCTGGGGAACGACTTATACTGATTCGCTGGTAAGAGATGGCGTAACCATGCCCAGCATTCATCAATTACGTATAGCAGGTGCGGATGTGTGGCTCTTTATGAGTGTGGTACTGTTTGTAATTGCACAAATATTTAAAAGAGGAATTGAACTCCAAACTGAAAACGATTTAACTGTATAACCATGCCTATTATCGTAAACGTAGATGTAATGATGGCCAAACGCAAGATGAGCTTAACCGAGCTAGCGGAAAAAGTGGATTTAACACTGGCCAATCTTTCCATCTTAAAAACAGGAAAAGCAAAAGCAGTTCGTTTCAGTACGTTGGAAGCTTTGTGCAAAGCATTGGATTGTCAGCCGGGTGATATACTGGAATACAAAGCTGAATAAATTTCCATTTCATGTTCTATTCTTCTTTTCACCGAACTTTAGCTGTATTAATCAACTGCTATGAGCAAACGAACAGATTATATTAGCTGGGATGAATATTTTATGGGAGTGGCACTACTCTCAGCCAAACGAAGCAAAGACCCTGGAACACAGGTGGGCGCCTGTATTGTAAATCCTAAAAACAAAATTGTGGGAGCCGGTTACAATGGACTGCCTGCCGGTTGTGATGATGATGAATTTCCCTGGACCAAGCAGGGTAATTTTCTGCAAACCAAATATCCATATGTATGTCATGCCGAATTAAATGCAATCCTTAATAATATTGGTATGGACCTTCATGGCTGCAGAATTTATACAGCATTGTTTCCCTGTAATGAATGTGCAAAAGCAATCATACAGGCAGGCATCAGTGAAGTAATTTATTTAAGTGATAAGTATCACGGCAGTGATGCTTCCATCGCCTCTAAAAAAATGCTGGATACAGCCGGCGTAAGTTACAGAAAAGTAACACCGGCAATTTCTACGATTGTTCTTTCGTTTGATGAGAAGGATGTATAAACAAAGGGGCCAACTTTGTTGGCCCCTTTGTTATTCTTAACTGTTTTCAAAATTTACTGCAGTACTATCTTCTGCCACCAGCTCTTTTCCTTCTGCTGCAATTGAATCAAATAAACTCCTGATGAAAGTTGCTGCAGGTTTAAGGACAACTGAATAATTTCGCCGGTTGAATTTCTTGTAATTGTTTGTTGTGAAATAATTCTTCCGTTTGCATCAATCAGCCGCAGCTCAAACTTTCCTTTAAGTTTACCTGAAATCTGAAGTACTGAATATCCATTGCTAGGATTGGGCCCCAGTTTCATTTTCATTTCATCATTCTGTACTTCACGAACAGAAGTAGTTCTTTCAACTCAAACAATTGTATTGGCTGTATTTGTTACAATCGGCAGATTGTAATCAAAATAAATAATTGCTTTATTTCTGATGATATCATTCACTGCTAAATTAGTTTTTGGCTTGATGCGGAATGCCACATAGCCGATACTCCTTGCAAGGTTGGTGGTGCTGTCTGGCAATTTAATGTTATCAAAAAACCAGTTGAGTTTGTGAAAATGATGGGTTTAGGATGAAACTGAAACAGATACATGCACTCTATTTATAAGAAAACTGATTTGTTATTGAAAGCAACGCAAGAAAGTTTTACACAAAAGAACTGAACTTGAATTGTTCTTTCTTAATTTTAGATTCAACAAAAAATGAGAACCGCATGAAAAATATCTCACACCTCCTGCTTTCACTTCTAATCATTACTATCTTTTCATTTAGTAAATGTAAAAAAAACGAAGACCCAACAAAAAACGCTGTATTACCTGCTGCCACACAAGAAGGGAAAAATACGGTTGGTTTTATCTTAAACAACGAAGTATGGATACCTTACTCAAAATGTGGTTTCGGAGCAGACCCATGTGGCGAAATATCTGCAAGATATAGTACCCCGTTAGCTGCACCTAATGCTATATCATTCCAATTTGCAAGAATTAGAGATAATGCTTCTTCTGATTTAACATTCTCTTCATCGGGTATAGGAACTATTACTACCGTAGGTAATAAAATTGACTCTATTCAGATTGATTTTTTTGCTGAAGGTGCTAGTGGAAATAATGGCAATTATGCAGGTCCGTTAACGGGTAGCAAATTTATTATTACCAAAATAGATATGCAGAATCAAATTATAGCGGGAGAATTTGAGTTTGTTTTGCGTGAGCAGAATGGCACCGGCCGCCAAATTACACTTAAAGACGGGCGCTTTGATTTTAAATTCAACGCCTGTAAATGCAGTAATTAATTAAATCAACAAACATTTTTTTATGAAAAAAATTAAAATGCTTTTTACAGGTTTATTGAAATTGTAAATTGTTTTATAAAGTACCATCTATAAAAAATCCTCCACAAAAGCGGAGGATTTTTTATTACAACTTCTTTGTAATCTTAAAATGGTAAATCATCCACTACATCATTGCTGATGCCCAGCAAATAAAGCATTTAAAAAATTGTTGAATTAGAAAATTTATTTCGTTCAACACTTGTTAAATAATCAGCAGCACAAGAAATTTTCTTACCGAATAGTTGGAGTTATAAAAAAAGAAGAATAACTTCAAACTAAGATTACATTATGCTGCACCTTTACTTACAAATAACACTACTACTTTTTTCCCTATCTGCTACTCATTTCTTTATTTACCCCGTTATAGTATTTACAACACCAGCATTATCCATTATTTGCACTTACAAAACACACAGTATGAAAATACAGTTTCCCCCCCCCGCAAACAACCTGCTCAGGTTTAAGCCCTCCGTTTTATATCATTACCTTCATTGTAATTTATTATTCAAATTTGACCAGCTATTTTTTTCTCATATCAAATTTAACAGTCATGAAAAACTTACTCTTAGTGTGTATAATAGCTATTTTCTGCTTTGCAAAATGCAAAAAGGAGAATACAGATAGCATCGGGCTGCCAACAGCAACACAGGAAGGAAAAAATACTTTTGGCTTTTTATTAAATGGGCAGGTATGGATACCGCAAGGCAATAATGGAACGGCAAATTTAAGTTTGTATTATGATGCGACATTTCAAGGCGGTGTATTTAATATAAGTGCGTACAGAAACTTATCAAACAGCAATGGAAATAGGCAATCAATAGTAATGTATGGTGACTCAATACAAAGTACGGGGAAAATTTTGCTACCTAATAAAAATAGATTTGGTCTCACATTTTGGGATGAGGCCGCTCGTTGTACATATGACACTTTTGATAGCACAACGAGAATAATTGGCGGTTTCTTTGAAATTAAAAAGCTTGATAAAATAAATAAAATCTTCTCCTGCGAATTCGAAATTAAATTCATAAAACAAGGCTGCACTGAAATACAAATCTCCCAAGGCCGCTTTGACATGAAATTTTAACTACCAAAAAACTTATAAAATGAAACTAATCAAAACATGCTTATGTTTTGTAATGCTATCGTATTGCATAAACTCAACAGCACAAATAGACACAAGTACCACTCAAAAACTATTACAGTATATCTTTCAGCCAATTGATAAAACCCAAATACCAACAGGTTTCCTTGAAGAATATGGCTGCCCAATGCTATCACCCGAAACGTTTAATGGTACATTAACTGACAGTAATCGTATAGATATGCATTTATGGCGTACCCTCTATCATCAATTACAAACAAGCTGGACAAAAACAACAGCCAATCCGCTCCCAGGGATTATATCTGTAAACACAACTATTAAACAAAATTCCAGTAGCGCTTTACCTATACCTATACCCATATTGCTGGCAAGTTATAATACTGTAGTAAGCAATGCTTTCAGCAGTAACCTGCTCAGCTACAATAGTAGTACCAAACAGGTGAGTGATGTGCCGGGAAGAACACAAAGCCCGTATAACAATAAAACATTGTTTGCTGCGTGCCCCAATAAAGATTTTACTGTAAAAGGCAGCGATAGCTTTATTATAAAATCCAATATGATATGGAATAATACCGGAAAAACAATTAGCCAAATACAAATTGATTTTGCAAACGGGCAGGGATTTCAAACAGTTACAATTGGCACAGCAATCAGCGTTTCTTACGCCGATACAGGTTTTAAAAAATGGACAATAAAAATTACACTAAATGATAACTCCGTATTACAGTGTTATAATGGATACAATGTTTTAAAAACAAGTAACACATCTTCACGGTATCAGGCAGACGAAAGTGAAGTGCCCACTGGTTGGGGAAATATAAATGCAGTTACTGGAGTAAGAACTGCTGCAACCGTATGGGTTAATTATAGTAGCAATAATTTTACCGGCACTTTGCGAAAACCACTTATAGTTGTAGAAGGTTATGATATTAGTTTTATTGCTCCAAGTTTGCAACCAGGTAATTATGACATAAATTATTTTATTAACGTACAACTACCAGAGGCTAACATTCCCGGATGGGATTTCAATGGAAGACTTGACGATATTGCTGGCTACGACTTAGTTTTTGTAGATTTTGCAGATGGTGCTGCTGATATTGTTTTAAACGCCGGTGCCGTACAAGAAGTGATTAATCGTGTAAACGCAAATAAGGTTATTGATAACAGATTTGGCAATATTCGCCAGCAAAACGTAGTAATGGGCCTTAGCATGGGTGGCTTATGTGCAAGATTTGCTTTGGCAAATATGACAAAGAATTTTCCCGGCACACCAACTGAAACACGATTATTGATTACACATGACAGCCCACATAAAGGAGCAAATGTTCCATTAGGGCTTCAATACATGATAAGAATGCTTGGGGGAGTACAGTTATTTGGGTCAAATGTATATTACATTTATCCGGATTATGATGATGCCATCGGGCTGCTAAATGCACCTGCCACTCAACAGTTACTCTTGTACAGGGCTACAACAACAAATACATTTGCCGGCAATACTTTTTTAAATGCTACATATCACCCAATGGTTACTTTCAATGCAAACGACCCGCAACCTACATATCGCTTTATTGCCACAGCAAATGGAAATGAATGTGCCAATCAATTATTTTCACCCGGTAAAACATTCATAAACCTTGGTGCAGGAGTAAGTGCAGGAATCTATGCCCGGTTTTTGTTTTTTAGAGTGCCAATAGTTGATTATAAACTTGCAGTAGCTGTGGAAGCTTACGCATTACCGGCAGCAGGTTCTACAAATAAAATTGCAAAGGTTTATGCTGAAAACAGTTTAAAGCTTTTTGGGTTTATAAATATTTTCAAACAACTGTATAATAACACTGCTTTTGCACCAGGCAATCATTTGGCAATTGATGGCGTGCCTGGTTCCAATTATCCGCTATTGAATGTTGATGCGTTAAACCAATTAACAAATCTTCCAACACTTGCAGCAACACTTTATGTGTCGTTTCCATTAGGGCCGTTCTTAGGAGGTTATTTCGGAGTTTATGCTTACAATGCAGGTGTTTCTTACAACTTTACTTTTGTTTCTACAGCAAGTGCTTTGGATGCATCACCTTACACAACGCCTGTTTTTTCACAGAAGTATGTGAATGGAGCAAATCAAAATTATCCATCAACCAGTGAAACATTTATCGCACAGGAAACGGTGCAAAACAACGCTTCACTCACCAATAATGTGCATATAAGATTTACTGCACGTAATTCACGATGGCTTTTTAACGAAATGGAAAACTTGCCTAACACAGAACATTGCTCAGCAGAATGTTCAAACCCGTTTTTCATTAGAGGGCTTAATGCCATCTGCACTAATAACAGTACCTACATCATACCCGGTTATCCAAGGGGTGGATCTGTAACATGGAGTGTTATTCCGTCGGGCATTGTATCATTAACTCCAAGCGGCAGCAGTGTAATTGTTTCTAAAATCGGTAACGGTACTGTAACGCTTACCGCCGCAATAAATGGTTGTAATCAATCTGGAAACATTACAAAAGTTATTGAAGTAGGTGCACCACCAACACCCAACATTCCTTCAGTTAACTTTGATGCACAATGCGGAACTTTTGGTGAAGCATATGCTTTGAACTCTGGAGTAATTACAGGTCATATCTGGAATTTTAATTATGGTCAAATTATCCAAGACCAGGATGGTTACGGCAGTAATTATTTTTACATCAACCCGCTTGTAACAAGCCCAGCTACCGGACAGACATATTACAACTACCTAAGTGTACAAACAAAAAACAGTTGCGGTGTATCAGACCCAAGCCCCGTGGCACAATTGTTTGTAGGGCCTGTACCTTCTAATTGCAGCGGAGGTGGTGGCCAGCAATTAAGAGTATCGCCTAATCCTACTACAACAAACGCAACTATTGAAACATCCAATAACGCAGAGTTTACACAAATAAAAATTATCAACAGAACAGGAACGGTTGTGAAAACAATTACGGTAGCAAGAACAAACCGTACCACCATTGTTACAAATGATTTACAGCCCGGCTATTACAGAGTACAGGTATTGACTACTAATAACAAATGGATTTCAGCAGGCTTATTGAAACTTTAATATTAAGGGTTTTTTTAAAACAAAAACCCCGCCTCACGGCGGGGTCTCTATATCAAATCGCTCTTTTCTGAATTTACGCACTCACCTTACCCTTCACCTTAGCAATCACTTCTTCAGCAATATTATTTGGTGCAGGTGCATAGTGGCTGAACTCCATGGTTGAAGTTGCACGACCGGATGATAATGAACGCAACTGTGTAACGTAACCAAACATTTCACTCAAAGGCACTTTCGCACGAATTACCTGTGCATTACCTTTTGTATCCATACCTTCCAGCATACCACGGCGGCGGTTCAGGTCACCTGTTACATCACCCATGTATTGATCAGGAGTTACTACTTCTACTTTCATGATTGGTTCGAGCAATGTTGGTTTTGCTTTGCGGCCTGCTTCACGGAAACCACTCTTCGCACACAATTCAAATGACATTGCATCAGAATCCACATCATGGTAGCTACCATCAAATACACGAATCTTCATGTCTACCATTGGATAGTTGGCCAAAACACCATTGGTCATCGCATTTTCAAAGCCTTTGGTAATAGCAGGTACAAATTCCTTAGGAATCGATCCACCAAACAAATCATTTACAAACTGGAATGATTTACCGGGGTTTTCTGTTAACCACTCCTGGTCAGCAGGTCCGATTTCGAATACGATATCCGCAAACTTACCACGACCACCAGACTGCTTCTTCAGCACTTCACGGTGTTCAACAGTTTGTTTAAACGCTTCTTTATATGCCACCATCGGAGCACCCTGGTTTACTTCTACTTTAAACTCACGCTTCATACGATCAACAATGATCTCAAGGTGAAGTTCACCCATTCCGCTCAATACTGTTTGTCCTGTTTCTTCGTCTGTACGCACACGTAATGTAGGATCTTCTTCTACCAGCTTGGCAATAGCCATACCCATTTTATCTACGTCAGCCTGTGCTTTTGGCTCAACAGCTAAAGAGATCACCGGCTCAGGAATAAACATGTTCTCCAATGTGATCGGATGATTCTCATCGCACAAAGTATCACCTGTTTTAATTTCCTTGAAACCTACTGCTGCACCAATATCACCTGCTTCAATAAAATCAATCGGGTTTTGCTTATTGGCAAACATCTTCATGATACGGCTGATACGCTCTTTCTTACCACTTCTTACATTCAATACATAAGAACCGGCATCCAGATGACCACTGTAACAACGGAAGAACGCCAAACGACCCACGAAAGGATCCGTCATGATCTTAAAGGCCAACGCAGCAAATGGTTCTTTTGCATCAGGCTTACGGGTCATTTCAGCACCGGTATCAGGATCAGTTCCTTTAATCGCTTCAATATCTACAGGAGAAGGCAGGTAACGACAAACAGCATCCAATGCAGTTTGCACACCTTTATTCTTAAAGGATGAACCGCACATCATAGGCACAATTGATAAATCAATAGTAGCCTTGCGTACTGCTTCATGAATTTCATCTTCAGTAATGCTGTCAGGATTATCAAAGAATTTTTCCATCAAGTTATCATCATATTCAGCAACTGCTTCTACCAGCTGTGCTCTCCATTCTTTTGCTTCTTCAAGCATATCAGCAGGAATATCAATTTCATCAAATGTCATTCCTTCTGTTTCCATATGCCAGATGATACCCTTCATCTTAATCAAATCCACCACACCTTTAAAATCATCTTCAGCACCGATAGGTAATTGAAGAGGAACGGCTTTAGAACCCAGCATTTCACGCACCTGCTTTACTACGTTTAAGAAGTCGGCACCGCTGCGGTCCATTTTATTTACGAAACCGATACGTGGTACATTGTAACGGTTGGCCTGGCGCCATACAGTTTCAGATTGTGGCTCCACACCATCTACTGCACTGAACAATGCAATCAAACCATCCAGTACACGCATACTACGCTCTACTTCTACAGTAAAGTCCACGTGACCGGGCGTATCAATAATGTTGAAGTTGTACTTCTTTGTTTCAGGAGTTGCCTTACCTAATACAGTAGGGAAATTCCATTGACAGCTCACTGCTGCAGAAGTAATAGTAATACCTCTTTCTTTTTCCTGCTCCATCCAGTCGGTGGTAGCAGCACCATCGTGCACCTCACCAATACGGTGAATCATACCGGTGTAGCGAAGGATACGCTCTGTAGTGGTAGTTTTACCGGCATCAATGTGAGCCGCAATACCAAAGTTTCTCTGAAATTTTAAGTCTGCCATGACTATTTGATTTGAATGTTTATCGGTTTAAAAATTTGAATTTATATTGTGTTACCAGCTTTTGGATTTCTGTGCATCTGCTGTTGCGTCGCACTCTTATACTGCCTTAACTCTATTGAACTCTTGTCTCCGATTTGGAGCACTTGCGACTTGTATTTCCCCTCTTTAGGTGATGGGGGCGTCGCTTTGATATGTGAAGATTTAGACTCTCATATACGCCACTTGAAGAAAAACCCTGAACCTCATTGAAACTCTTACCTCCTTAGCTTTTCTTAATGGCGGCGCAAAGGTAGGGATTTAAGGCAGAACAAAACCAATATTTTTCCAGCTTTTAGCTGAGGTTTTTTGCACATAAACGGCCTGAAAATGTCCATTTTTTACCACTAACCCACCCCTTCTCCGTTGCAATTTTACTTCATAAAATAAATCATCATGCAACGAAAAGACTTCTTAACCAAAACCCTGCTGGCGGTACCGGCTATAGCTTTGGCAGGAACCACCAAGGCAGCAACCACTTCTACCAAAGAACCCTTTATTGTGGATGCCGGCAAATCCCGTTTTGGAGAGGATAATAAGTTTATGGGTGTACACCCCAACGATTTAAAAATCTCCGGCAAAGACACAGATGGTCAACTTTCTGTATTTGACTATACGGGCTATGCCAAAGTGGGACCTGCCCTGCACATCCACTTCCACCAGGATGAAATCTTTACCGTAATAGAAGGTGAATACCGCTTTGTAGTGGGCAAAGAAACACATGTACTCAAAACGGGGCAAACCATCTTTTTGCCAAGAGGTATTCCGCACACATGGATTCAATTAACAGATAAGGGCCGGCTCATTTATTTTTTACAACCTGCAGGCAAAATGGAAGAATTCTTTTCCTACATGGGCACGGTAAAACAACGGTTGAGCGATGAAGAAATGGCCCGCATTCATGAAGCACATGGCATGAAAGTGGTAGGTCCGCCGCTTACGCTTTAAGAAACATTGTATCTTACTCATTCATTACTGCTTTGCTTTTAAAAGATTTCATACCGGCACCGGAGGTTCAGGATGTTGTACAGTTATACCGCATCGTACACCTGCAATTTCCCAAGGGACAAACTGCTCCTGCCAAGGCTTATCCGCCAAGACCGGAGCAATGTCTTGCTTTTTACCCTTATGATACAGAAACGGTGGTGTATCAGAACAGTGGTAAAAAAGTAGAGCACTTACCTGTGGTTTTGTACGGACAGTTTACGGAGGTAACTAACCGCATCATCGGCAATAATTTTTTAGTGTTTCAAATCATCTTTCATCCCGGTGCGTTATATCGGTTAACAGGTATTCCTTCAACAGAACTCACCAATCAATACATGGATGCCGGTTTGATATTCTCATCACAATTAAAACTAGTGAATGAGCAATTAGCTGCTGCAAACGATTATAAAGAAATGGTGCAGGTAGCTGATGTGTTTGTACAACAGCTCATCAAACAACAACGTAAACAACGCATGCACATTGATGATGCCTGTTTATTGTTGCTCAACAGCGAAGGCAAGTTCAGCTTAGATAAATTATCAAAAACAGCCTTCTTAAGCAGCAAACAACTGGAACGTAAGTTTAAGGAACGCACTGGTGTAAATCCCAAGTTGTTTGAACGCATCATCCGGTTTGATAAAGTGTTTCGTTATAAAAATTCCAATCCGCAATTTGATTGGCTGCGTATAGCAGTTGCCTGTGATTATCACGACTATCAGCATCTGGCAAAAGAGTATAAAGATTTTACAGGCTTTACACCCGTGGCTTTTCATGAAATAGAAAATAAAGCACCGGAGCGTGCTTTTGGTTTGGCGGAAGGTTATTATAAATAAAAAGAGTTGCTTAGACAGCAACTCTTTTTATAAAGACTTATTTCATTCTTATTAATTCTCCCGCTCAATTTCCCGGTTCATCTCCTCAATATCTACCGGCTGCGAATCATCGCCCAGCAAATACCTGCAGAAATAATCGGCCATTTTCCAGAAGAAATATTCCGTCATATTTCCAAAGCCGTGACGCTGGCCGGGCAGTACCACCAGCTCAAACCGCTTATTGGCTTTTATCAATGCATTAGCCATGCGTAAGGTATTGGCAGGATGCACATTGTTATCAATATCACCATGACTTAACATCAAACGACCTTTGAGATTTTTTGCCAGCTCGGAATTCTTTTCAATGGCATAAATAAAACTGGTATCGCCTTTATCACTCACCTGTTCTTTTACACCATGATGTTTTTCACTCCACCACCTGTTGTAAATATTATTTTCATGATTACCCGCACTGCTCACTGCTACTTTAAAGAAATCAGGATATACAAGCAAAGCAGCAGTACTCATAAAACCACCGCCGCTATGACCATGAATACCCACTTTGTTTACATCAATAAATGAATAACGGTAACTTAATTGCTCAACGGCAGCTTTTTTATCAGACAATCCATAATCACGTAAATTACCATAGCCATAATTGTGATACCACTTACTGCGTGATGGGTGCCCCCCTCTGTTACCTACTGTAATCACTACAAATCCCAATTGTGCCAAACGATCTATCCTATCCATACCTCTTCCAAAAGCCTTGTTTACCGCTTCTGTTTGCGGACCGGGATATACATATGTGATAATGGGATACTTTTTTGTACTGTCAAAATTGAAAGGCTTGTACATCACTCCATATAAATCAGTGATGCCATCAGCAGCTTTTACTTTAAACGGTTCTGGAAATTTGTAACCTGCTTCCATCAATCCACTCATATCTGTTTTTTCCAGTTCCATGATTACCTTACCGGTATTATCCTGCAATACAGATACAGGCGCTGTGTTCACTCTTGAATAAG
The DNA here is from genome assembly GCA_964409025.1 of uncultured Chitinophagaceae bacterium. GTDB lineage: Bacteria > Bacteroidota > Bacteroidia > Chitinophagales > Chitinophagaceae > Lacibacter. The sequence goes on from CAYPBV010000066.1 coordinate 17,358, forward strand.
TGTTTACAAAAAAGCGGCTGTTATCATCCATGCTGGCAGCGTTTTCATACTCAGCAAGGGTTAATAATTTTAAACCGCTGCCATCAAAATTTACACGATACAGATTTAAGTAATAAGGATCCAGATTGGGTTCCCTACCATTGGCAGTAAAATACAATACTCTGTTTTTTGCATCAATGCTTTCAATATCCTCACAATGAAATGCACCGCTCGTAATTTGATTTTTCAAATTTCCTTTTTCATCATACAGATAAAAATGTGCCCATCCATCACGCTCACTCCAATGAATCAATTCTTTTCCACCATTGATGA
>CAYPBV010000067.1:0-7165 GCA_964409025.1 uncultured Chitinophagaceae bacterium
TATATTGGGAATGATGCTGTAGCCAAGCACAAAAAAACAGTGGTGCGTGAGTGGATTGATGCGGCTGTATTTGCCATTGTAGCTGCCACCATTATCCGAACATTTGTATTTGAAGCTTATACCATACCTACACCTTCCATGGAAAAGTCATTAATGGTAAATGATTTTTTATTTGTAAGTAAGCTCAGTTATGGCCCCCGCATTCCCAACACGCCCTTAGCAGTTCCGTTTGTGCATCATAGTTTACCGGGGAGCGGTACCAAATCTTATCTTGAATGGATTAAACTGCCTTATAAACGATTATTTGCGGCTGATGTTAAACGCAATGACGTAGTTGTTTTTAATTTACCGGTAGGAGATACGGTAATCAATGATGAAGAAAATTTTGGTTCTAAAGTTACATATTACGAAGCAATACGACAGGCAGGTGGAAACAGGGAAGCCATCTGGAATCAATTTGGTGATATTATTGTTACAAGACCCGTTGATAAACGTGAAAACTTTATTAAGCGTTGTGTAGCAATAGCCGGAGATACACTCGAAATACGAAATGGCGTTGTGTATATTAATGGAAAACTGAATGATATACCCCCCCGTTCTGAAACCAATTATCTGCTGTACACAAAAGGTCAGCCATTGGATGCAGCAGCACTTGAAGAAGAACACGGCATAAGAGCGGAACAGGGTGAATTAAAACAGGTGGGCACAAATGTGTATGAAATCTTTTTGCGCAATGACCAGGTTGAAACTTTTAAAAAACTCCCTTTTACAGACTCTCTGGTTCAAATCAATTTTACTTATGACAAGTATAACTATGGGGTGGCCGGCGCTGATATTTTTCCCAATGATACACTTCAGGCAAAATGGACAATTGATAATTTCGGCCCGCTCTATATACCCCAAAAAGGAACTGCCATTCAATTAAACGAAGTCAATTATAAACGTTATGAACGTGTAATAAGGGCTTATGAAGGCAATCAACTGGAGTATAAAAACGGGCAGTTCCTTGTTAATGGCCGGGCAACAACTACCTATACATTTAAAATGAATTATTACTGGCTCATGGGCGATAACCGCCACAATTCACTGGACAGCCGCTACTGGGGTTTTGTTCCGGAAGATCATGTGGTGGGTGAAGCGTGGATGATTTTCTTTAGCTGGGAAAATGGTAAACCCCGCTGGAACCGCTTGTTTCGCTTAATAAAATAGTCTATATTTGATACCGGACTTTTTATGATGGATCCCCCGCATGTTCGGGGGATTTTTTGTCTGATATATTGAAGTATGGAATTCACAAAATCACTAATTAAAGAATAAACCATGAACAAACAGGAGTATCATTTTGATTATGAAGTGTATGAGTCGATAGATGATTTGCCTGAAGAAGATAAATGGCTGCTTGACGAAGCCAGGGAAGTAACCCAGCATGCGTATGCACCTTATTCCCGTTTTCAGGTGGGTGCCGTAGCTAAGCTGGTAAATGGTGAAATTGTAGCAGGCAGTAATCAGGAGAACGCCTCTTTCCCTGCAGGGCTTTGTGCCGAGCGTGTAGTACTGGCCTCTGTTTCATCACTATATCCCAAATTGCCTATCGAAACAATGGCCATCAGCTATTTTAATAACAATGGTGAAAGCAATCACCCTATATCGCCTTGCGGAATTTGCCGCCAGGCATTACAGGAGTTTTCATCAAAAACAAATACGGATATACGGTTGATACTGGGAGGTATGCACGGAAAAGTATTTGTTATTCCCAATTCCAATATGCTTTTGCCGCTTTCATTTACAGGAAAGGATTTAGGATAATATGCTGGTGCGTATTGTATGGCTAATGATTGTACCCCTGTTCATGGGTGCATTGGTTTATGTTTTTTTGCGTACCGGTTCGCCGTTAGCTGATTTCTTTTCTTCATCCTGGAAACTGAAACACCTTTCTCCGTTAATTGCATTCATTCATCCATGGTTGCCTGATTTTTGCTGGTGCTTTTCACTTGGAAATTTTTTGTACAGTTTCCGGCTTTTTAAATCATCAGTATTCATGAACGCTGTTGTATTGTTTGTCCTGCTGTCATCAGAACTTATTCAACTATTTAACTCCGTTAATTTTGTTTTTGACTATAGGGATTTGCTTGCAGCGTTTTGTGCATGGGCAGTATCTTACAGACTGAAATATTTTAATCAATGAAAAACAAAATAGTTAAACTGTTTCTTTTCTCAGCCGGATTAGTAGTATATGCTGCCACCTATATGGCCACAACCGTAAAAGACCCTTTTTGTCCTGATCTAACCTATAAGAAAGATTCAACTATCAACGCAGAGCTATCAAAAAAATCGCTCTTCATCAGTCATGGTATTTGGGGTAAAGCCTGTGATACTTTATGGATAACGGTAAAAGATTCGGCCGGCGCTGACTATAATTTTTATGCTGATGCAGGTTGTGCAGCAGCCCGCACTGCTGAACTGAAATTAAAAGGTGTAATTGTAGTGAAAATGGATACCTTGATGTTTAAACGAGATACAATTCTTAGAAAATCCTGTCCTTAAGTTTCATGCATCTGTTTGCGTTATTCCTCATCTTTCGCTTCATCCAGCAAGCCGGAAAGATTTAATAAATCATCCTGTTTGTAACATTTGGCATATTCTTCCAGTAGAAACTGCACCAGCCTACGGTTGCTTAATGGGTTGAAAAACGAAGCCGTAGGGTGCACACTTATTCGCTTAAAATAGGTTTCTACATCCTGATGTGAATAAATCTGTCCGCTGGCACTATCTAAATAAAACTGAATATGCTCCGGCGGGTAGCTGCTGTCGTTTCGCCTGTAGGTCCAGTCATCAAAATAACCAAGGATAAACTGACGGGGTATATTAATGACCTGAAGATTAATATCCAGCATTTTGCTGAGCACCATAACCAGTAACCCAATGCTGATGGCATTTCCCTTTTTTGATTCTACAAGTTTGGGTAATAAAAACTCATCGGGTTTCAAATAATTCACTTCATTGCCTTTGAGTTTATAATAGTTGTAAAGGATATTGCTGAGCACATTCACCTGCTCCAGCGGTGTAAGAAAACTATTGAGCTCAAGCCACACGTTTCTTCTTATTTTTTCCAGCTCCTGTAACGTAGCATTTAAATTGAGGTCAGGATATTGATAACGGCTAAGTAATAAAACTCCGGTGAGTAAGTCCTGTTCTTTCTCTACTGCCCAATCCCTTAAATCAGTTTGTAAATCCTGCAGGTGCAAACGGTGTATGAGCATTTCAATACGCTCCTGTACCGGTTCATCGGGTGTATTTTCCCATAAATGTTCAAGATTGGGGATGATACCACTGCCCAGCGAGATGATACGGTTACTTACTGATGAATATACTTCTTCATCAGGATCATCAATGAGGTGGAGCAGGGCATGTATTTCTTTTGTTTCTTCCATACAAAGGGTTGTGGACGCCGTAAATCTGAAGTTTAAATTCCAAAATCCATGAGAAAGCCGGTAAAAAAGTTGTTCACAGCAATGTGGAAAGGGGTGGTAGAGAAGGAAGTTGGTAGTTGAAAGATGATAGTTGATAGTTTAAACTCATAACTCAGTTCTACAAACCGGGGATGCTTGTTCATTAAAAATTAACCCCCATGCTGCTTAAATTTTAGGAAATAAATAACTATCATTGTGACTCATTTTACGGCTGCACTATTACCAATTACCCATTTTCCGTACGCTGTGCCCCTGTGACAGACATGGGCGAAGCCGTAAACATCCAATCCCAATATCTTTCGCAAACCTGTCTCAGCCTGGTAAGTACACTATCACGTTCGTTCACATTTTATTTTTCACTTATACTTTTTTATGTATCATTCTTTGAAACACATGAATGCAGCGGGCATTATTTTGCTATGCACCATCCTTTTTCTTTTTTCCTGTGCTCCTGCAAAACAGGCAATTTTTTTTAATAACCTGCAACCCGGTAAGGATACCCTTGATCAGAAAATTACAGAGGCTACCAAACGCATCTATCCCGGCGACCGTGTGGCCATCACCATCACCACGCAAAATAGCGAGGCCAATGAACTTTTCAGCAGCGGCATGAACTTTGGTGGAAATATGGGCGGTGGCGGTGGTATGAATAATATCGGTGCCATGATGTTCGGTTATCTTGTTGACAAAAACGGTGAAATTGAATTGCCTGTTGTAGGTAAACTCACCGTAAGCGGATTAACACCCGAGGAAGTTTCGGATTATGTAAAACTGAAAGTGAGCAAATTCTATAAAGACCCTTCTGTAACTTCATTTTTATCAGGCAGGGTAGTAGTTCTTGGTGGTAGTGGCGTGCAGGGTTCAGTACCTATTCTCAATAACAGAATGACCATTTTAGAAGCCGTAGCGCTTTCCGGTGTGGTGGATCCTACTGCACGCAGAGACCGGGTGTGGGTAGTTCGTGAAAAAGCCGGATTGCGTGATTATGCCATGGTGGATCTCAGCAGCCGTACCATCTTTGAGAGTGAATATTATTATCTCCGTAATAATGATTTGATTTATGTAGAACCCGGACGCCTTAATACCTTTTTGGGTGTAAATGCACCGGCACGTAATTTATTTGGCGCTATCGTAAGTTCACTGGCACTTGTTATAAGCATCATCGCCATTACACAATAACATTTCAATAAAGTATCATGCAGGATTTAGAAAAGAACCCGTGGGAAGCCTATCCCACGTATCGTAATGTAGCAGAGCTGGCAGAACGAAATGCACGCCGTAATGTATGGGATATCCAGTACCGCCGTGTGTTGAGTGTGTGGCCATGGATGCTGGGCAGTGCATTGGCCTGTTTAATTCTTACAGGTATTGTGCTCCGTTATATTACAGATAAATATGAAGTATCTTCCTCTATTGTTGTAGAAGAAAACCAGGAAATTACATTGGGGCAGGCCTTGTTCAGCAGCCGTGATCCGCTGAATGATCAAATAGCTGTACTCCGTTCGCCCACACTGGCCCGCCGGGTGGTAGATAGTATGGGCTTGCAATACCATGCTAAAATTGAAGGTAAGTTTAAGGATAAGGAACTGTACAAAAACATTGCATGGAAAGTGATTTTTAAACCGCAGGATGATGCACGTTTATTACAATTTACCGTGCAGCCGGATAGTACAGGTTTTAGCTGGAAAAGCGGATCACTCAAGGGCAGAGCAAAATGGGGCGAAGCCTTTACCATAGATGCCAAAGTGGTACAGGTGAGCCGGTACAAATTTTTTTATGAAAGCCCTTTCCTCTGCTATGAAACCGACCCCATGCAGGAAGCCTTCAGCCTCAGCAGCAGAATTTCTGTAAGACCCACAAAAGAAAGCAGGGTGGTAGATATCAGTTTCAGAGATATTGTGCCTGCACGTGCAGTAGAAATTGTAGACCGTGTGATTAAAACCTATAAAGATTATTTGTTTGAAGATAAATCCAAATCACTGGAGCAGAGTATTGTGTTTATTCAAAACAGATTAGTACCGCTGAGTGATGAACTGGACAGTATTGAAACACGCCTCGCCCGGTATAAATCAACCAAAGGTTTTGTGGGCATGAGTGCCAATGGTGAACTCTATCTTCAAAAAACACAGGAATATGATCAGCAGCTCAATGAAGTGGAGCTGCAAAAATCCATCCTCAATGCCGTTGAAGCGTTTTTGAAAAATCCTGATACCAGAGATGATCAGCTTTCGCTTATTGGTATCAGTGATACCTACATGCAGGGACTCATTACCCAGTTTCAGCAATTGAGGCTGGAGCGTGAAAAGCTGGCTGTAACCGCTGCAGAAACCAATCCTCAACTGCAGATACTCGATAAGCGGCTGGCCGAAATAAGGGGTAACATCGAAGTGCAACTCAACAACTATAGAAAAAATATCAAACTGGCTGAGGATAATTACCGCCGCAATATCAGTTTTGCCAAAAGCTTATTAACCAGTACCCCACGGGAAGAAAAACAATTGCTGGAACAAATGCGTCAGCAAAACATCAAGCAATCCTTGTTTTTGCTTTTGCTGCAAAAGAAAGAAGAAGCAGCCGTGGCTTTATCTTCTGTTTCGGTAAAAACAAGCATCTTAAGACCTGCTACCATTCCATCCAAACCGGTAGCGCCACCACGTACTGAAATTTTGCTGGGTGCTTTTTTCATTGGCTTATGGATTCCGCTCATCATTACACTCGTGCGGGAGTTTTTGAATAATAAACTCATTTCTAAATCTCAACTCCAGCAAATGATGAGTGCGCCTGTTATTTCTGAACTGGATTTAGTGGAGAACTCTGACCGCATCCTCGAAGTAAAACGTAAAGACCGCAGCATTTTTGGCGAACAGATTCGAGCACTGCGTACCAACCTGCGGTATTACTATGGCAATACACAACCCTTTTACATTCTTATTACTTCCAGTATGAGTGGTGAGGGTAAATCATTCATCAGCGCTAATCTGGCGGCGAGTTATGCCTTGCAGGGCAAGCGGGTGGCCTTACTGGAGTTTGATTTGCGCCGGCCCAAACTGCGTACCCGTTTTGGATTGGATAAAAAAGGCCCGGGTATATCTACCGTTTTAATTGGAAGAGATAAGCCGGAGGATATTGCTGTCAATGTATTTCCTGATGGGGTGCTGCACCTCATCCCCAGCGGCCCTGTGCCACCAAACCCGAGTGAACTGATGGCAGGTGACGGGATGCAGGTATTAAAAGACTATCTTGATAAAAATTATGATGTGGTTATTATTGATACACCACCTTATGGCATTGTGGCCGATGCACAACTCCTAAGCAGTTGGGCACAGGTGGCGCTCATCATCACCCGTTTCCGTATGACCATACGGGAACAGATACACGAAGTGGAAGAATGGAACCGCAATGGTATTTTTAAACAAATGGCGGTGGTGTTTAACGGCATTCGTACCAAAGGTTATTATGGTTACAAGTATGGTTATTATTATACCAAGCGTAAATACGGAAGTGCCTATTACCTGAATGAGAAAAAAGAAGTGGAGGAGGAAGACGGTAAAGGTCTTGATGGATGATACACTTATAAAACAATGATTCAACGCTTGTTCATCGCATAAAAAAAGTACAACACCTCATCAAGGCGTCATAGCGAGTCGCCATGGAATGGTGGGTGGGGCGGCGACGTGGCTATCTGTTGGGATGGG
>CAYPBV010000067.1:7265-12696 GCA_964409025.1 uncultured Chitinophagaceae bacterium
CGAGTCGCCATGGAATGGTGGGTGGGGCGGCGACGTGGCTATCTGTTGGGATGGGTTCGTTTTTCATAATGATGAGATTGCCACGGGTTTTGGCAAACGCACAAGGCCTGTAAAACCCTCGCAATGACGGTGGGGAGAATGTGTGGTGCTTCTAATATTGATCAAATAATGTCCAAGAAATATCCATCGTTGAAAAAAAGTACAACACCTCATCAAGGCGTCATAGCGAATCCCATGGAATGGTGGTTGGGGCGGCGACGTGGCTATCTGTTGGGATGGGGTCTTGCTTCGGAATGATGAGATTGCCACGATTTTTTGCCAACGCACAATCCCTGTAAAAAATCTCGCAATGACGGAAAAGAGAATGAGTGGTCTTTCAAATAATGTTCAAATGATGTTCATCGCATAAAAAAGTACATCTGATTCCTACTAACTGAACCCAACAACGCACATGAATACAAAACATATTTTAGTCACAGGTGGTGCCGGCTTCATCGGAAGTAATCTCGTAGCCGCCCTGCTGGCCGATGAGCGGGTGGGAACCGTACGTGTGCTGGACGATTTAAGTAATGGTTCTCTTCAAAACCTTACAGAGTTTCTTGATCACCCACGGTTTCAATTTATTGAAGGCGATATCTGCAATTATGATACCTGCCTGCAGGCATTGGAAGGCATGCACCTCGTAAGCCACCAGGCAGCATTGGGCAGTGTGCCCCGCAGCATTCAAAACCCCATGCGTACTACAGAAGTAAACATTCTGGGTACAGTCAATGTGCTGTATGCCGCCCATGTGCAGGGAGCTGAGCGTGTAGTGCTGGCCTGCTCCAGCAGTACCTATGGTGATAGCCCCGAGCTGCCCAAGGTAGAAGAACGTATTGGCAATCCCTTATCGCCTTATGCGGTTACCAAAGCTGCAATGGAAGATTATGCACAGGTATTTGCCCGCACCTATGGATTGCCATGGATTGGTCTGCGCTACTTCAATGTGTTTGGCCCCAAACAAAGTCCGGATAATCCTTATGCAGCGGTGATACCTATTTTTTGCAAAGCATTTCTTGAAGGCACCTCCATTACAGTAAATGGTGATGGCGAAACCAGCCGTGACTTTACCTATGTAGCCAATGCCGTACAGGCAAACATGCGGGCACTGTTTACTCACAATGAGCAAGCCATTAACCAGGTGTACAATATTGCCTGCAGTGAGCAAACCACATTGAATGAACTGACTGATGCGTTAAAAACCATTACAGGCAACACCATTAACATCGTACATGGCCCTGAACGCACAGGCGATGTGCGCCACAGCAAAGCCTCCATTGAAAAAGCAAAACGCTTACTGGGTTATGCACCTGAAGTATTTTTTAAAGAAGGAATTGAGAGGGTGATGGAGTGGTACACTGAGGGAAAATAATAGAAGACAGATGAAAGTTGACAGATGATAGTTGACAAAGTGCATATAATTGAAAAAAGAATTAGTTAGTGATTTAACAGATGGAACAGGCAGTTGACACACAAAAGAAATGGACAGAAGTAATTGAGCCGAAGAATCAATTATTCAACTTGCATCTCAAAGAAGTTTGGCATTACCGTGATTTGCTGGTAATGTGGGTCAGGCGTGATTTTGCAGCTACCTATAAACAAACCATTCTCGGGCCTTTGTGGTTTTTTATACAACCACTGCTTACCACCATCATGTTTACCATTGTGTTTTTTCGGTTTGCCAAATTATCGGTGGATGGGCTGCCACCCCTTTTGTTTTACATGGCAGGTGTTACCATCTGGAATTATTTTGCAGAAAGTTTTACCAAAACAGCCACCGTGTTTAAAGACAATGCACAGATATTTGGTAAAGTCTATTTTCCACGGTTAATTATTCCGCTCAGTATTGTGGTGAGTAACCTCATCCGTTTTTTTATACAGTTTGGATTGTTCTGTTTGTTTCTTGTGTTCTTTATGATAAAAGGTACACCTGCGTTACAACCCAACTGGGCCATGGCCTTAACACCCTTTTTACTCCTGCTCATGGCAGGTTTTGCATTGGGTGCAGGTATGATCATCAGTGCACTCACTACCAAGTACCGTGACCTTGTGTTTCTGCTTGCCTTTGGTGTACAGTTGTTCATGTATGTAACGCCTGTTATTTATCCCGTCTCCTCGTTGAGTGAACAATACAAACCTTATGTGCTTGCCAATCCTTTAACGGCTGTTGTTGAAACCTTTCGTTATGCGTACCTCGGCAGCGGCAGTTTGCATTGGGGAAATTTATTATACAGTTTTGTGTTTATGCTGGTGCTGGTGCTCAGTGGTATTTTCATTTTTAACAGAGTGGAAAAAACATTTATGGACACTGTATAGAAGAGAAGCCGATAGCCGATAGTTATTAGTTTATAGCAAGAAAAGTAACTTAAGTTAACATTATCATGAGTGATGTAGCCATAAGAGTTGAAGATGTATCCAAGCTTTACCAGTTGGGTGAAGTGGGTACGGGTACGCTCAGCCGAGATATAGAACGCTGGTGGGCAAGTGTGCGAGGTAAAGAAGATCCATTTGCCAAAATAGGACAACTGAATGACCGCACCACCAAAGCTGAAAGTGAATTTGTATGGGCATTAAAGGACATCAACTTTGAAGTAAAGAAAGGTGAAGTGCTGGGCATCATTGGCCGGAACGGTGCAGGCAAGAGCACACTGCTGAAAATACTTTCAAAAATTACAAGTCCTACAAAAGGAAAAATTTATCTGGATGGACGTATTGCCTCTTTACTGGAAGTGGGTACAGGTTTTCATCCGGAGATGACGGGCAGGGAAAACATTTTTATGAATGGCGCTATACTGGGTATGCGCAAAAAAGAAATACAGAAAAAGTTTGACGCCATTGTTGATTTTGCCGGCGTTGAAAAATACATTGATACACCGGTAAAGCGATACAGCAGCGGTATGTATGTGCGTTTGGCCTTTGCCGTAGCTGCCTTTCTGGAACCGGAAATTTTAATAGTTGATGAAGTGCTGGCGGTGGGTGACGCTGAGTTTCAAAAAAAATGTTTGGGCCGCATGAAAGATGTAAGTGTGAATGAAGGGAGGACGGTGTTGTTTGTGAGTCATAATATGGAAGCAATAAGAAGATTATGTGATCTTTCTTTAGTAATGGAGCAAGGTCAAATTAATTTTATCGGTGAGGTATACAACGGTATTGATTTTTATAATAATGCATCATCTAAACTTACACAAACAGAGATTTTTGAAAACGAATTCTTACGAATTAATTCTTTTGAAATTCTTACAGAAAATAATATTTCATTGATAGAAAATGATCTTCTTGTTAAATGTGCTATATTTTTTAAAATTGGTATAAAAAATCCAGTTTTTGGAATTATAATTAAAAACAGATTTAATTATCCAATAGCTAGTACTTATTATAATGATTTTCAGGAGGATATAAATATAGAAATCGGTAAAGAATATTTTTTCGAAGTTTTGATTCCAAAGTATTCTTTTGCTACAGGAGAATATTCAATTGAACTTGATATCGGCATACCTTATAAAAAGAAATTAATTGATGAGAAGTTTAAATTTAATTTCAAGATGACAAATAAAAATGGTTTTGGTAGTAAATATGTAACTGAAAACCATCCTTTTTTAAATAGTATTATGAGGCAAGCTTGGAAATGGACTGTTCCAGTAATGAATTCAAAAATTTAAATAATAGACATTGGAAACTAAAGTAGATAAAAGCAAATTTGTTGAACCAAAGTTATGTTTGAGTAACATGAAATATTACACTGTTCGAAATTCAATACTTCGAGCAGTGAAGCAAAACATTAATAGATTTAATGGAAAACTAATTGATTTAGGTTGTGGAATAATGCCTTATCGAGAGATTATTATTTCAGAAGGTAGATTTAATGTATTCGGATTATCATAATAGAGTAAAGCCAGACATAATATGGAATGGATTTGATATTCCTTTTGAAGATAACTCTATTGATTGTTTAATTGCAACTGAGTTTTTAGAGCATTACCATGATACGGGTCACATTTTCAAAGAAATATTTAGAGTGCTAAAAAAGGATGGTCTTTTTTTTGCGACAATCCCATTTATTTGGAACCTTCATGAATCTCCATATGATGAGTATAGATTTACTCCTTTTTCACTTACAAAATATGCAATCAATAATGGCTTTTCAGAAGTTGAGGTAAGGCCTTTAGGTGGATGGAATTACTCTCTCGCTCAGTTTTTAGGACTATGGGTAACTCATTTTTGTCATAAAAAATCCAAAATAATTAAAATCATTATTCCTAGGATAATTTATCCATTTTATTATCTTCTAGTTAGATCCGATAAAGTACCATCTGAATTTGACAATAATGAAAATTCAATGTTTAACTCGCTTTCATTAGTCGCTTTAAAGTAACTTGAATGGATAAAATTTCAGTAGTTATACCTTGCTTCAATCATGGAAGATTTATTGATGAGGCAATTAAAAGCATTAAGTTGGATGTTTATACTGATATTTTTGAGCTTATTGTAGTAGATGACGGGTCAACCGATTTAGATACTATCAAAAAAATTGCTGAAATAGAATCAAGGGGCATAAAAGTGATTCGACAATCAAACAAAGGCTTAGGTGCAAGTAGAAATAAGGGCGTTTCTGTATCAACAGGTAAATATATTTTACCATTAGACTGTGATAATTTGATAGTTCCGGAAGTGTTTATTGAAGCACGTCAAATTATGGAAGCAAATGAAAAAATAAGCATTATTTATACTAATGTTCACCTTTTTGGTGATAAAGATGGTGATAAATTAATTCCTGAGTTTAATATTAGAAAACTTATTATGGGTAATTATATAGATGCTTGCGCATTAATACGGAAAGATGTTTTCATGAATTATGGTGGTTATGCCGAAGATATGCCTTATATGGGTCATGAAGATTGGGAATTGTGGATTCGACTTGGCTTAAAAAATATAAACTTTAAACATTTAGATAAATTTGGATTTTGGTATCGAGTAAGAAAAGATTCAATGCTTGCTACAGAAACCAAACCAGGGAAACTTAAAAACTGGCAATACATTTACTCGAAGTATTCGGATGAAATGAAAGACATTATTGCAGAAGAATTTTATGAGCTTGTTAGATATAAAAATAAAAACGAACGATATCTTTATAGTTTAAAATCCTCTAAGTTTAAACTCATTTTCAAGATCTTAATAGGACGGTTAACGAATTAGAAATGCAGATTCCAGAAGTTTTTGCAATAGTTGTCACTTATAACGGAGCTAATTGGATCAAAAAATGTCTCCACAGTTTGTTGACTTCATCTATTCCTGTTAATGTAATAATTATTGATAATTGTTCAACTGATAACACTTTAGATATAATTGAAAAATCGTTTAATGATATTTTTGTATTCAAGGCCCCGTATAACTT
>CAYPBV010000067.1:12706-17412 GCA_964409025.1 uncultured Chitinophagaceae bacterium
AACTTAGGTTTTGGAGCTGCTAATAATAAGGGAATTGAAATAGCATTAAATAAAGGAGCTCAATATTTATTTCTTTTAAATCAAGATGCTTGGGTAGAAGAGCATACAATAGAAAAGCTTTTAGATTTCTCTAAACGAAATATAAGATATGGTATTCTTAGTCCAGTTCATCTAAATAGTTCAGGAACGGAATTTGACTTTAAATTTAATCGATATATTCAATCAAATAATATTCCATTACAAAAAAAAGATTTATTACTTAGGAATAATAATACCATTGTATTTGAAATACCTTTTGTTAATGCAGCAGCTTGGTTGATTCCGAAAATCACATTTTCACTTATCGGGGAGTTTGATTCTTTATTTTTTCATTATGGCGAAGATGTTAATTTTTGCCAAAGAGTTCGTTATCATGGATTAAAGATCGGAATACTTTCTAATAGCTACATTGTGCACGACAGAAAAGATAAGGCAATGCAATTCAACATCAATATATTTTTTAATCGATATAAAAGTTCAGTTTTTAGCTTACTGGCTGACATAAATAAATCTTGGTTTGAAGTAAAAAGAATATACTATCGAGAAGTGTTCATTAATATTTTAAAAATAGTTGGATGCATTATAATATTTAAGTTTTTAAGTTTGAAATTATATTTTAAAAAAATATTTTTTTTGTTTAGTTGTTTAGGGAAAGTAAAAAAAAGCAGAGAGAAAAATATTAGAGTACGATATTCAAATTAATAAAAAATAAATATTACTGAGAATTAATCGAAAGATGTTACTTTCCGTTGTCATACCAACATACAACCGTGCTCATTTGATTTCTAAAGCAATCAAAAGTGTATTAGTTCAGAAATATTCAAATTGGGAGTTGATTATTGCAGATGATGCCTCTACTGATAATATTTCGATTGTTTTAGGTCAATTTATTGATCAACGAATAAAATATTTTAGAACTAATACAAATGGTTGAAATGCAATAGCTCGAAATTTAGGTATAAAACATGCCTCGGGAGATTATGTATTATTTCTTGATAGTGATGACCAATTTCATCCTGATTTCTTACAAGAAATGAATTATTTAATAAAAAAATCCTTTCATCCAGATTTTCTTTGGTGCAATGTTAATAGAGTTTCAGTCAGTGGCAAAATTACACCTCTAACTTTCAAATCAGGTTGGAAACCACAAGATGCTAATGATGCTTATACTTACTTTCTTAAAGGTATTTATTTCGGAACTGATTTCGGATTTACAGTTAAGCGTACTGTTTTTGACAAAGTTGGCATGTTTGATGAGCAATTGCGTGTATCAGTTGACACTGATTTTATTCTACGATTAGCTCAGTATAATTGTACATTTTCTTACACCAATAAAATATTAATCGATACATATGACCACACTGGCTTACGAGTTAGAAATAACATAAAGCAGAAAGCATTTTCTTATCGAATAATTTATGCCAAGCACAAATCAACTATAGAGAATAGTCATTCTTTAAAATATATATGGTTGCATAAGCTCATGTGGTTGCATTACGCTGCAAACGAGAAAGAAATAGCACGTTGCTATTTGAATAAACTTTTTAAATATAAATATTTCAAAAGTGTTTTAATAGGTTTGTTGTATGAGTTATTTCCATGTAAAGTTGCAGTTCTCATACATAAGAAAACATCTAAAATTTTTATGATGGCATGAAAGTATTATTTGTGCTAGATACTCTTGAAGTTGGTGGTGCCGAGAGAAGCCTATTAGAGATGATTCCCAATTTTACTAAAGTTGAAGCTTTAGTTTTACATATTTATAAAGGAGATACTTTAAAGGCTTCATATGAAACGGCAGGAATACGTGTGATTTCGCTAAATCTTGTTGGCCCGTATAATTTTCAAAAGGCTATAATGCTTGTTAGAGAAATTATAGTGAATGAAAAACCGGATATAATTCATTCTGTACTTTTAAGGTCAAGTTTGATTTGCCGTTGGATACATTATTGGGATGGGATCAAGCACATTGGATCTTTTGTAAATGATTCATATGTGCGTGAAAGATATAAAGTATTATCTTTTTTAAATCGAACAAAACTTAAAGTATTTCAATATTTAGACAGATTTACTGCATCTTGGTGCAACCATTATGTTGCTATAACAAAAACTATAAAGCAAAGCAACGCAATGTATCTTAGGGTTCCTTTAGATAAAATATCAGTTATTTATCGTGGAAGGAATCCAGATAATTATACTAATATTAATGAGACATTACAACAAGATAGTTTTGTATTCATAAATGTAGCACGTCTTATAATTCGAAAAGGTCAAAGCGATTTAATTCATGCATTCGCTAAAGTTGTAAATAAATTTCCTGATTGTAAGCTTTGGTTAGTAGGGGATGGGCCTTCTCGATTTAAATATGAGGATTTAATAAGTGAGTTAAAATTAAATAAATCAGTTTTTTTAAAAGGCTATAGAGACGATATACCTGAATTAATAACTTCAAGCCATTGCTTTGTAATGCCTTCGCACTTTGAAGGATTAGGCGGTTCATTAATTGAAGCAATGTTCGCATCTAGACCAATTATAGCATCAAATATTCCAGTTTTAGCTGAGAATATCAATGAAGGTGTAAATGGAATTTTATTTGAGCAAGGAAATATTGATCAGCTAACTAGCTGTATGGAATGGATGTATTTAAATAGGAATAAGGCACAAGAAATGGGTAAAAGGGGAAGGGAAATAGCAAAAAATAAATTTGATGTTAGAGTCATTGCAAAACAATATGAGGCATTATATGAAAAACTTTTTCTTCAATGAAAATTGTTCAACTGGTGACACAGCGTCAATACCGTGGTGCTGAAATTGCAGCTGCTGCACTTACGGCGCAGCTTACGGCCAATGGTCAGGAGGTAGTTTTTGCAGGTCTGTACAAAACAAATGGACAGGCATTAACAGCAGAAGGAGCGGTAAATATTGATATCGGCGATTTTAAACGTAAACAATTTTCAGCGCTGGTACTTTATCAACTGCTGCGGTTTGTGGTACAATACAAACCGGATCTTATTCAGGCAAACGGTTCTGATACCATTAAGTATGCCGCCGTTGTAAAAATGCTGTGGCCCCGTTTTAAACTCGTTTACAGAAACATCAGTATCCTGAGTGTATGGTTGGGGAAGAGCCGTTTCAAACGTAAGCTCTATCGTTGGCTGTTTCAACAAGTTGATCATATAACATCCGTTGGTTATGAAGCTGCAAATGACATCGGTAAAACGTTGCTGCTTCCTGATTCTAAGATTACTGTTATAAGGCGCAGTGTTTTCTCCACAACAGTGAATAAAGCAGAAGCTGCTGCTATCATTAAACATAAATACCAATGGAGTGCAGCCGACAGGATTTTATTTGCAGCGGGTAGTTTTTCAAGTGAAAAGAATTTTTCTTTTCTGGTAGAAGTGATGGCGCAACTATGCATGCAATCAAAAAACATCCGGCTTATCATAGCAGGTAAAGGCCCTGAGCAGGAACAGATACAACAACAAATTATTGAAAAAGGATTGCAGGCGTTTATCATCCTTCCCGGCTTCGAAGCTGATTTGAGTACCTACTATGCAGCGGCTGATGTGTTTGTAATGTGCAGTAAAGTGGAAGGTGTACCGGGTGTGATACTGGAAGCCGGTCTGGCAGCAACACCCGCCATAGCTAATGATACAGGAGGAGTAAAGGAAGTTATACAGCATGGAGTAACCGGTATATTACTGCCTTCACTTGATGTAAGCAGTTATGTAACAACTGTGCTTCATCTAATCAATAACCCTGCTTTGTGTACACAGTTGGGCGAAGCAGCGAGGCAGTTTGTAACAACAGCATTTAATCCGGAAAAAAATATAGAAACGTATATTAACCTCTACAATCGTTTGACTGCTTCAGTTAAGTAATTATCCCAATTTAACAATCGTATTCCGTTTTATAAGTTTATTGATGCCTAAAATCAAAGTACTCCATATCATCAAATCCTTAGGTCGTGGTGGTGCAGAAATGTTGTTGCCTGCAACCGTGCATCAACATAACAAAGACCAATTTGAATTTCACTGCATTTATTTTTTGCCCTGGAAAAATCAAATGGTAACAGCATTGCAGCAGGAAGGCGTACAGGTAACCTGCTTTGCTGCAAAGAACACGCTGCAGATGCTGCTGCAGATTCCTGCATTAACCCGCTACATTCGCACACACCGCATCGATCTGGTGCATGCACATTTACCATGGGCGGGCATTGTGGCAGCACGTGCTGGTGCAAGGGCAAAGGTTCCTGTAGTGTACACAGAGCATAACAATGTGAATCGCTATCATCAAATTACAAGGTGGTTCAATCGTTTTTCGTATGCAGGATTTAAGGAAGTGATTGCAGTGTCAGATGATGCAGGTGAAGCTGCTGCTGCACAGTTTACTAAAAGTCCAACAACGATACGTCGTATCCACAATGGTGTAGACACGCATTTTTTTTCAAATACAGAAGCGTTAAAACAAGAAAGCAAACTGCAGCTTGGTATT
Organism: uncultured Chitinophagaceae bacterium; assembly: GCA_964409025.1. Taxonomy (GTDB): domain Bacteria; phylum Bacteroidota; class Bacteroidia; order Chitinophagales; family Chitinophagaceae; genus Lacibacter. The sequence continues at coordinate 17,240 of CAYPBV010000067.1, forward strand.
GCTGCTGATACTTTAGTGGTAAGTAATGTGGCTGTGTTTCGCACACAGAAACGTCTGGACAGATGGTTGCAGATTGTGAAACAACTGAAAGCACATGGATTGTCGATTCGCTTTTTATTGATAGGTGATGGTCCGTTAAAAGCAGAAGTGCAGCAATTGATTGCGGGGTATGA
>CAYPBV010000068.1:0-17113 GCA_964409025.1 uncultured Chitinophagaceae bacterium
AGAAATATGAGATATAATCTATTTCGGATTCTATTAATGCTTCAGGTATATTTTCAGGTTTGTAAGCATTTTGATTGACACCTAATATGAACTCTTTTAATGTCATATTGATCTACTTCAAAATTATTTCTTCTTCGCCGCCTTCTTCTTCACTGCAGCTTTCTTTTTTACTGCAGTTTTAGCTGGCGCTTTCTTGGCTGCTGCCTTCGTCTTTTTATCAAATGCGCCGGGCATCTGAACCACAATCATCTTCTTCACGTCATCTACCGGCATCATGGCCAGTTCATCAGCCGTGTATTTGTTGCCATCTGCTTTCTTATCCACTTTCAGCATTTTTTTACCAAAGCGGATAAAGGGACCCCATCTTCCATTTTCTACTGCAATATTTTCATCCGGCCAGCGAATGATGAAACGGTTGGCTTCCTTCGCCACTTTTGCTTCAATCAGCTCGTTGATGTCTGTTTCACTCAACTTTTCAAAATTATAACGCTTGGGTACATTAATAAACAGACCATCCCATTTAATAAACGGACCAAATCGTCCCTTGCCTTTTGTTACTGGTTTGTTTTCATAAAAAGCTACCGGAGCATCGGCATTTTGTTTTTCTTTAATGAGTTCAATAGCACGTTCAAGTGAAACTTCCATCACATCTTCGCCACGGGGAATGGAAATAAACTGATCGTCTAATTTTACATAAGGCCCAAAGCGGCCCACATTCACACTTACTTCCTTGCCTTCAAACACTCCAAGCGTTCTGGGCAGTTCAAACAACTTCATCGCTTCTTCCAGTGTAATCGTTTCAATACTCTGGTCTTTACGCAAGGCAGCAAAGCGTGGTTTCTCTTCATCATTTACATCACCTATCTGCACCATGGGGCCAAACCTGCCCATCCGTGCTACAATCTTTTTACCACTGCTTTCTTCCACACCCAGTTCACGTTCACCTTTGATGCGTTCTGCTGTTTCAATTGTTTTTTCTACATCCTTTTTAAACGGCTTGTAAAAATCTTTCAGCATCTTATTCCACTTCAGCTTTCCTTCGGCCACTTCATCAAACTCCTCTTCAATACGGGCCGTAAAGCTGTAATCCATAATATCATCAAAGTACTGCTTCAGAAAATCTGTTACAACCAGTCCCAAATCACTCGGAAACAACTTCGACTTTTCAGCACCGGTAGTTTCCTGTTCCATTCCTTTGCTAACAGTATTGTTTTTTAATTGCAACACCCTGAAATCTCTCAGCACACCTTCTTTATCACGCTTTTCCACATAACCACGTTTTAAAATAGTAGAAATGGTAGGAGCGTAGGTGCTCGGTCTTCCAATGCCAAGCTCTTCTAATTTTTTAACCAGCGAAGCTTCCGTGTAACGTGGCAGCGGACGGGTAAAGCGCTCTGTTGCATTCATTTCTACCAGTGGCAGTTTTTGCCCCACACTCAGTTGCGGCAGCATACCTTCCTGTGCTTCTTCTTCCAGATCATCATCATCTCTGTCTTCACGATATACTTTTAAAAATCCGTCAAACTTTAATACTTCTCCTTCAGCTTTCAGTTCTTCTTTGTTGGTTGAAATCTCAATGGTGGCTGTTGTACGTTCCAGTTCGGCATCTGCCATTTGACTGGCCATGGTGCGTTTCCAAATCAATTCATACAGGCGACGCAGATCCTCATCATCCACACTTGTATTTTCCATGTAAGTGGGGCGGATGGCTTCGTGTGCTTCCTGCGCACTTTCATTTTTATTTTTGTATTTGCGAAACTGGTGGTACTTATCGCCATACATACCTTTAATTGTACGTGTTAAATCTCCGAGCGCTGTATCACTCAGGTTTACACTGTCTGTACGCATGTAGGTTATCTTACCGCTTTCATATAATTTTTGTGCAAGCGTCATGGTGCGGCTCACGCTGTAACCCAGCTTTCTGCTTGCTTCCTGTTGTAAGGTAGAAGTGGTAAATGGCGGCGCAGGTGATTTCTTACCCGGACGCACGGCAATATCTGTAACGGTATAATCAGCGCCTTTGCAACTGTTTAAAAATTTCTCGGCATCTTCTGCTGTATTTGCTTTTTTGCCTTCTGCTTTAAATGTAACGTTGCGGTCGCTCATGTCCTTAGCGGTAAACAACGCTTCAAGTTTAAAGGAGGAGGCTGCAGTAAATGCATTGATCTCACGCTCACGCTCTGCAATCAAACGCACAGCCACACTTTGCACACGACCGGCACTTAAATTGTTACGCATGCTCATCTTGCGCCACAGTACGGGACTCAGTTCAAAACCAACAATTCTGTCAAGTATACGGCGGGCCTGTTGTGCTTCTACTAAATTCATATCCACAAAACGTGGATTGCCTACAGCTTTTTGAATAGCAGGCTTGGTAATTTCATGAAAGACGATGCGTTTTGTTTTGTTGGGGTCAAGACCCAGCACTTCACACAAATGCCAGCTGATGGCTTCACCTTCACGGTCCTCATCCGTTGCCAGCCATACTTCATCACTTTTTTTGGCCAGACTTTTTAAATCGCTCACCACTTTCTTTTTTTCATCGGGAACAATGTAGCGTGGCTCAAATTCATTGTCCACATCAATGCCCATTTCGTCTTTTTCAAGGTCACGGATATGGCCATAGCAACTCTTCACCTCAAAATCTTTTCCCAGGATTTTTTCGATGGTTTTTGCTTTTGCAGGACTCTCTACGATCAATAAATTTTTTGCCATAATTAAACGTTGCTTTTGGTTTTTTTTACGGACATCGGCGATGCAATATTATAAAAAGGAATGGAAATGAGGGAAAAAGGTGTTTTTAGTTTGAGGTTTGTAGTTTTTTGTTACGAGGAGTTGTGCTTATAGCATCGTTCCTTGCGTCGCACATTTCAGGGCATGTACAAACAGCATCTGCAGTTTCAAATTCACAATCAAAAACAAATAGTGAAAGTAAAATAGTTTACCAACCATAAACTCAACTTAATGATTGTAAAAATGTGCAGTCACATTTCAGGTGAGCAGACATTTCACTACAAACTATAAACGCTTACAAAAACTCAAACACCGCCTTCTTCACCTTATTATCCCTGTAAATCTTCCGATGTCCTAAACCTTTCGTTACCATAAAATGAAAATTAGGGTGTGCATCCTGCATTACTTTCTCAGCATCTGCCCAGGGTGTTTGTTCATCATCCTCATCATGTATCCATAACACTTCACATTTGATATTATTTGCAGCACGGCGAACGGAGTACCATTCGGGCCATTCATTTCTTTTTTCATAAATCACTTTCCGCATTTCTTCTTTTATTGCTTCATCTATCTTCAGCAATTTGCAAAATGAATCAATAGCACTTGATGTTTCTGTGGCAGGAGCAATAAGTACCATTTTTTTATTAGCCTGGTACTTTTGTTGTTCCATGAACAAACTCAAAGCTAATCCGCCAAATGAATGCGCCGTAAAAGATTGTATAGGACCAAATTTTTCATAAACCGTTTCAATCATCCTCATATAACTCAGCACATTAATCCGTTTGCCGCCGCTTTCTCCATGTGCAGGTGCATCAAAGGCCAATACTTCATATCCTTTCTTCACTAAAGGCATTACAAAATGATCAAATTTTTTAACCGTGCTTGAAAAGCCATGCATTATGAGCACTTTTTTTGGCTGCGGATGATTCCAGCGGTAGCCCACTAATTTTATATCATCCATTTGTACAAACAGTTTTTCAGCTTTATCAAATAAGGCCGGTGTTTTTTTAAGGCCATTAGGTACGGGTGTACAAAACAAGTCGAACGCTTTTTCAGCCGCTTTACGTTTCGATAACTTAGACCATAGTTTAAATTTGGTACTGAAATATCCTATTACTAATTTTTGTGCAAAGTTCATCGGTTGTTTATCTTGTGGATGCAAGTTACCTAATGGTTAATTATGAATATTGTATTTCTTGGCAGTGGCAACACAGCAACCATAATGGCCCGGTTGATGTACCAACAAGGACATCGCATTTTACAGGTGTGGAGCCGTTCTGTTGCACATGCAGGCATATTAGCAATGGAAGTGGAAGCGGAAGTGATAGAATCATTTTCTCAAATAAATCCGGCGGCTGATATCTGCATCATGGCAGTAAGTGATGCTGCTGTGCCGGTTATTGCATCGCAACTTTCACTTCGAAAAAAAATTCTGGTACATACTGCGGGCTCAGTAAGTATTGATGCGCTTAAACATTCCTCACTCAACTATGGTGTGTTATATCCGCTTCAAAGTTTACGGAAAGAACTGTCATTTATACCCGAAATTCCTTTTTTAGTTGATGGTAATAGTGATGATGTAAAAATTGTACTTACTGATTTTGCTAAATCCATTTCATCACATGTAACATTAGCTACTGATGAGCAACGATTAAAAATGCATGTAGCAGCAGTAGTGGCCAATAACTTTACCAATCATTTATATGCGATGGCCGAAGCGTTTTGTTCAAAGCATCAATTGCCTTTTGAGTTGCTGCATCCTCTGATTATTGAAACAGCAAGCCGTTTAAAGCAGGGAAATGCTCTTGATTTGCAAACCGGTCCGGCACGCCGTGCAGATATTGAAACCATTCAGGCACATCTGGAAATAGTAAAAGATGAGCCTGAACTGAAGAATTTATACCTCACAATTTCAGAAAGTATTTTAAAGATGTATCACAAAAAAAGTGAACTTCGTTAAGTCATGAATTTATTGGAACAGTTTAAACAGATTAAAGCTTTTGTATTTGATATGGACGGTGTACTTACTGACGGGTCATTACTGATTTTACCCGGTCAGGAATTTGTACGCACCATGGATATAAAAGATGGTTATGCGTTGCAGCATGCTGTTAAGAAAGGTTATCATGTTATCGTTATCAGCGGAAGTTTTTCAAAAGCATGTGCGGAGCGGTTTGAATATTTGGGCATACGCAACGTTTACATGAAGGTGAAGGATAAAGAAGAAATACTGGCGCAATATATTTTAGCCCATCACCTGCATTGGGAGGAGGTGTTGTTTATGGGCGACGATATTCCTGATTTGGAGGTAATGAAACAGGTAGGTTTGCCCTGTTGCCCTGCTGATGCGGTACATGAAATTAAAGCAGTTTCCAAATTCATTTCTTCCAAAAACGGGGGAAAAGGATGTGTACGGGAAGTAATTGAAAAGGTATTACGTTTAAATGATGATTGGGTAACTGTTGCTACAGATACGGCTGCAGTATAATTCAATAAATATGAAGTCACTATCAGGTTTTTTTCAACTCATTCGCTGGCCTAATCTGTTGTTTATTTTATTAACACAGGTATTGTTTTTTTATGGAGTTGTAGAACCCGTGATGTTTAAGGGTAACTACATGCCAAGAGAGTTCCGAATCCTGTTTTATCTGCTTTGTGTTGCTTCCATCCTTATAGCCGCTGCGGGTTATGTCATTAATGATTATTTTGATTTGAATATTGATCTGGTAAATAAGCCCGACCGATTGGTGGTTGATAAAATCATCAAACGTCGCTGGGCAATTTTTTTTCATATGGTATTTTCAATGGCCGGTATTCTTATCAGCTTTTATATTGGGTTGCAAAGCAACAATTGGTTTATAGGTGTGGCCAATACTATTTGTGTAATGGTACTTTGGTTTTACAGTACTACGTTTAAAAAGAAATTACTCAGTGGTAATATTTTAATTTCATTACTCACAGCATGGACGGTTTTGGTAGTTTATTTTTTTGCTGTCAATTACCTGGGTGGTGTGCTATTTGAGCAGGTAGAAGGCGATGGGTTTCATAAATTGCTGCGTCTGGCTTTGCTTTATACTTCTTTTGCATTCATCATCACATTAATACGTGAAGTGGTAAAAGATGTGGAAGATATGGAAGGCGACAGGAAGTATGGCGGCAGAACCATGCCCATTGTTTGGGGTGTAGAGTTTTCAAAAGTATTTACTACCATCTGGCTCATAATTCTGCTGGCTTTATTGCTGATTGTGTTGTTTTATATCTTGCAATTTTCCATGTGGATTCCTGCTGCTTATAATGTGCTTTTAATTATTTTGCCTGCATTTTATGTATTAAGGGTGCTGCTTAAAAGTAAAACCACAGGTGATTTTTCAAAGCTGAGTAAGTGGATTAAGTTTGTCATATTTACCGGTATTTTATCAATGATTCTATTTAAATATTTTGGATGAACGAACGTATCATTTTAGCATCACAATCGCCACGCCGCAAGCAACTGCTTGAGTGGGCTGAGGTTGAGTTTGATGTAATGGTAAAGGAAACAGATGAGTTATATCCTTCAACACTGGATATTGAAAAAATACCTGTTTATATTGCCCGTAATAAAGCTCTGGCTGTAAAGGATGAGTTAATGCATGACCGCATTATACTAGCGGCTGATACTATTGTTGTACTTAATGACGAAGTAATAGGCAAACCCTCAGGAAGAGAGGCAGCCATTGAAACGCTTTCAAAGCTTTCGGGTAACATACATCAGGTAATAACAGGGGTAGTACTGCTCAGAGGAGAGGAAGAGTATTCATTTGAGGATGTTACTGAAGTGCAGTTTCATGATCTTACACAGGAGCAGATTGCTTATTATGTAGATCATTACAAACCTTATGATAAAGCAGGTGCGTATGCTATACAGGAATGGATAGGCGTTATCGGTATTAAGCGGATAAGCGGAGATTTTTATAATGTTATGGGTTTACCTGTGAGCAGGGTAGTGAAAGCACTCCGGCAGTTTGCAGAAGAATAGAGATTAAGGAAAAGCTTTTGTAAGTAGTTGGATTGTTTCTTAATTTGATGTTGCATTTCAGGAACTATCAACTGTTGAACTCCTTAAAACGTACATATTATGAATGAGCGCCTGCTGCAATTCATATGGCAACACCAGTATTTCAATAAAGAACAACTGCTCACTGCATCAGGACAGGTAGTTCAGATTCTCTCTGCAGGCACAATTAATGCCAATCAGGGACCGGATTTTTTAAATGCAAGAATTATTGTTGACGGTATTCAACTGGCAGGATCAGTAGAACTGCATGTACGCACAAGTGCTTGGAATTTGCACGGCCATACCGGCGATGTACATTATAACAACGTAATACTACATGTTGTTTGGGAAAATGATACAAAGGATGAAACTGTTTTGGAGTTAAAAGGAAGAGTGGCAGCTACCTTGCTCAATCGCTATACAGCGTTGATGCAGCAGCATAAGCAGATACCCTGTGCACTATTGTTATCATCAGTGCCGGATTTAGTTGTAAGCAGTTGGAAAGAGCGGTTAATTGCTGAACGTATGCACCAGAAGGCTGCACATATTCAGCAATTACTGCAACAAACAAACCGTCATTGGGAAGAAGTGTTTTGGCAACTCACAGCCCGCAATTTTGGATTGCCACAAAACAGTGAAGTGTTTGAAGCTGTAGCCAAAACTATTTCTGTAACACTACTGGCAAAACATAAACATCAAATTCATCAATTAGAAGCATTACTGCTGGGGCAGGCAGGCTTGCTGGAGCAGCAGTTTACCGATGAATATGCTGTAATGCTCCAAAAAGAATACAGGTATTTAAAAAAGAAATACCAGTTGCACACCATTCATGGAACATTAAAATTTTTGAGGATGCGCCCTTCTAATTTTCCAACACTCCGATTGGCGCAGCTGGCTATGCTGGTACATCAAAGCAGTCATTTGTTTTCAAAAGTATTGGAGGCTGGTTCTGTTTCGCAAATCAAAAAAATGCTGAATGTAACCGCTAATGATTTCTGGCATACACATTATACGTTAACTGAAGCATCGCCATATCGTGCAAAAAATCTGGGAACATCAATGGTAAACAACCTGCTTATTAATACCATCATTCCATTATTGTTTGAATACGCTGCTGAGCATGGTGAACAGAGAGTTCAGCAAAAAGCAATTGAATGGTTACGCCAGTTACCTAAAGAAAATAACCGCATTACCAGGTTGTGGGAAGAATCGCATACAGTACATAATAATGCACTTGATTCGCAGGCATTACTTTATCTCAAAAAAAATTATTGTGATGCAAAAAGATGTTTACAATGTGCGGTAGGTAACGCTATTTTGAAACGTACTTGATAACTACCAGTTAAACACCACTTTCTGCTCAATATCCGGATGCAGGCTTTTTGCTACGGGGCAGGTAAGAGCTGCATTTTGTAAAATCGTTTTTTGTTTTTCATCAAGCACCAGTGAGGAGGGAAAATGAAATGTAACGTCTACACCGCCTACACGTCTTGGTTCGCTCTTCATGTGCTTTTCAATGTCAAGCTTTACACCGCTTAAATCTATATTCAAGTCCCTTGCTTTTATACCCATAATGGTCATCATACAACTGCCCAGCGAAGTAGCCAGCAAATCAGTTGGTGAAAAGCGCTCGCCTTTTCCATGATTATCTGTAGGTGCATCTGTTTCTATGAGAGTTCCGCTTTGCAAATGAGTGGCCGTGGTGCGTAACTGGCCCCGGTAAACAATGGCTGATGTCATCTTACTTCATTTTGTATGCCACGAAGTTAGGGGGTTCTTAAAATTTCCAAATCATATATAAAAACAACCTCCTTTCGTTTCATTTCTTTAAATTTACCATGAATTCAAATTTTAATCTTGTGAAGAAACTTTTGGTTTATTCAATTATTACAACATTGTCAGCTTTATCCTCTATTGCCCAGGAAAAAACTCCGGATAATAAACGAGTGGAACGGGATGCCCGCAGGCAGGACAGACGAATTAAAATTGATAATCTCATACGCCAGCAGGAAGAAGGTGCACTTGTGTTTAATAAACAAAACGTGTTTGGATTCAGATTAAATACCGATGGCTGGTCAATGATTTTTGAAAAAGGATATTTAAAAAATGCAAAAGTAACCAACCTCTTTGCCCTTGAGTTTGGCGAAAAAAAGCATCCCAAAGAAAAGCGGATTTCTTTTGGTCAGGTTGCAGGCGGTATAGCACAATTTTCAACACCTTATATTTTTGGCAAGCAAAATATTTTTTATCAGTTAAAACCTACCATTGGTCAGCAGCGTATGTTTGGTGGTAAAACAAACCGTAACGGTGTTGCGGTTCATGCCATATACTCCGGCGGAATTTCTTTAGGAATTGAAAGACCTTACTACGTAAGTGTATACACCGCTTCCAATAACGAATCAAGAGATATTAAATATTCTCAGGCTGACAGTGCTGTGTTTTTAACACCCGGTAACATCATACAGGGTACGGGTTTTCGATATGGCTGGAGAGAAATGAAATTTGTGCCCGGAGTACATGCAAAATTCGCCATGCGGTTTGATTACGGCAGGTTTAATGAACTTGTTTCAGCAATTGAAGTAGGATTAAACTTTGAAGCTTATTCCCGGGAAATAAATATTATGGTGCCTGTGCAGGGTATAACACCCGGTGCCTCACGCACGTTCTTTAATAGCTACATTGCCATCATGTTCGGCAAAAGGAAATGATTGCTGAGTATTGTTTATTTTTTTATTGCCAATTTACAAAACTGTTTACACAAAAACATTAATTGCAGCGCTTAACCTACCTTTGCTAACTAATCTTATTATACATGAGTTGTGGCACTACTTCAGTGGAGATTTCTGAAAAAGTAAAAAAACCGGATTGGTTGCGGGTACGTTTACCTATTGGTGAAAGCTATCGTCATGTAAGGAATCTTGTAGATACACATAAACTGCATACGATTTGTGAAAGTGGAAACTGCCCCAATATGGGCGAGTGCTGGGGTGCAGGTACAGCTACGTTCATGATTTTAGGCAATACCTGTACAAGAAGCTGTGGTTTTTGTGCTGTAGCTACGGGCAAGCCCGATCCTGTTGATTGGGATGAACCGCAACGTGTGGCAGAAGCTATTCACTTAATGAAAGTAAAACACGCAGTTATTACTTCGGTTGACAGGGATGAACTGAAAGATGGGGGCAGTACCATCTGGTATAATACTATAAAAGCTGTAAAAGCTTTAAATCCTGAAACAACTTTAGAAACATTAATACCCGATTTTAAAGGGCAAATGGAAAATGTGCTACAGGTGGTAAATGCACATCCTGAAGTAGTGAGTCATAATATTGAAACTGTAGAACGTTTAACCCGTCAGGTACGTATTCAGGCAAAATACTGGAGAAGTATGGATGTGCTGCGTTATTTGAAAGAAAATGGCATGCGTGTAAAAAGTGGCATTATGCTGGGCTTGGGTGAAACCAAGGAAGAAGTAGTACAAACCTTGCATGACTTATATAACAATGGTGTAGATGTTGTAACAATTGGTCAGTATTTACAGCCCACAAAAAAACATTTATCAGTTCAGCGCTTTGTTCATCCTGATGAGTTTGCTGAGTATCGTGAAATTGGTTACAGCATTGGTTTGGATTATGTGGAAAGCGGGCCTTTGGTTCGTTCCTCCTATCATAGTGAAAAACATGTAATACCCGGGTATGGTAAACAAAAATGGGAAACTGAAAAAGCAAATATGGTAAGGTAATGATGGTGATAAAAAAAATAGTTACAGGAGTAGTGTTGTTCTTCGGCACTACTCCTTTTTGTTTGGCGCAATTACGATGGGTGAATGTGGATTCATTGTATGCGCCATTGCCATCATCCATGCATGTGTATAAAACTACTGACAGTGTAGATGGCAAACCCAATATTGCATTTTATGTAATAGCTGATTTAAATGATAAGCGTCTTGATTTTACAGTAGATACAACCCGCAACAGACGCATCACACCTTCAGCATTTTATCAACGTAATCAGCAGCCATTACTGGTGGTTAATTGTACGTTCTTTTCATTTGAAACGAATAACAGTATTAATGTACTGGTGAAAGATGGAAAGATGGTGAATTACAACATTCATACTATTCCCTTAAGAGGTAAGGATACGTTTAATTATTATCATCCCCTAAGGGCTGCCATAGGGATATCTAAAAAAAGGAATGCAGATGTTGTATGGACCATGGCCGATACAAATTATAGATTCCCGATTGCTTTTTTCAGAAATCCTGTTTTAATAAAAAATAAGTATGCTTATTCCAAAGCTTATGACTTTGCTCCCAGCTTACATCATTTCCCCATTGCTCAAAAGTCAGGAGGATTTAAATATCGCTGGAAAATGAAAACTGTGGTGGGCGGTGGGCCTGTTCTTCTTCATGATGGCAATATACGTATCACTAACAATGAAGAAATGATGTTTGCCGGTAAAGCAAAAGATAATCTGGAGCCACGTACCGCCATAGGCTATACTGCTGATGGTAAATTGATTATTCTTGCAGTGCAGGGCCGCTATCCCGGAGTAGCAGAAGGTTTGTCATTACCTCAAATGGCTAAGATATTTCAGGAATTAGGTTGCGAGGAAGCACTTAATCTTGATGGAGGCGGTAGTAGCTGTATGCTGGTAAATGGTAAAGAAACCATTACTCCAAGTTCAAAAGGAGAACAACGACCCGTGCCGGCCGTTTTTTTGATTCAGCAGAAAAAGAAATAATTTGCATACATCTATCAACGGGATGTAGCGCAGTCCGGTAGCGTGCTTCGTTCGGGACGAAGAGGTCGCTGGTTCGAATCCAGTCATCCCGACAAATTTTTGCTGCTAAGTCCTTGTTAAAAACCCTTATTTCCACCATTGGCAAAGGCTGCCACGAAATTTCTCGTTATTTTTACGTTTATTACATGTATGTCAAAACTTTTATCCTATATGTTTAGTAAAAAGAGTCTGTTTATTCTGTTGCTTTTGCTTGTTGGTGGTGGTATTTTTTATGCCGTACAATCTTCATCTACCAGAAAAGTGCCTGCAAACCGTTATGAACGTATACTGGTGCTGGTAGGTGAAATGCTGGAAGAAGGTCATTTCAGTCCCAAAAAAATTGATGATAAATTTTCAAAAGAAGTTTTTGGAAAATTTATAAAGTCGCTTGATCCGGATAAAGTGTATTTTCTGGCAGCAGATATTGAACAGTTCAAGAAATTTGAAACAAAGATTGATGATGAAATCCATGGCGCCAGGCTGGAATCATTTTATGTGATTAATGAAATTTATAAAAAGCGTGTAGAAGAGGCTTCAGTTATTTATAAGGATTTGCTGCAAAAGCCATTTGAGTTTAATACTGATGAAACTTACATTGATGATTATGATAAAATACCTTTTCCAAAAAATGAAGCAGCTCGCAGAGAGGCATGGCGTAAAAAATTAAAGTATGAAACACTCAGCCGTTTCTCTGATGCCATCGATGCACAGGAAAAAAATAAAGCAGGTTCAAAGTCAAATACGGAAATAGAAAAAGAGTCACGGGAAAAAGTAGTTAAGGTATATGATAAAATGTTTGATCGTTTCCGTAACCGTTTTAAAGATGATGACCGTTTCAGTTTAATGGTAAATACCATTGCTGAAAATATGGATCCGCATACAACTTATTTTGCTCCGGTTGAAAAGCGTTCGTTTGACGAAAGCATGAGCGGTGAGTTTTTTGGTATTGGTGCTTCGTTAACTGAAGATGAAAACAACAATATTAAAATTGCAACCATTGTTACAGGTGGCCCGGCACAAAAGAGTGGTGAAATTCAAATTGGTGATATTGTATTAAAGGTAGGTCAGGCTGAAGGCGAACCACAGGACTTAACAGGTTTTGAAGTGCCCGATGCTGTTCGCCTAATACGTGGTAAAAAAGGAACCGAAGTTAGATTGACGATTAAGAAGCCTAATGGCTCTGTGAAGGTTGTAACCATGATTCGTGAAAAAATCAATCTGGATGAAACCTATGCAAAAAGTGCTGTAATAACTGATGCTAACAATGACAGAATAGGATATATTTATTTACCTGAGTTTTATGCAAATTTTCAGGATCCGTCAGGAGCACGCTGTGCAGCCGATGTAGCCAAAGAAATTATGAAACTGAAGGCTGAAAATGTATCAGGTATTATTCTTGACCTTCGCAATAATGGTGGTGGTTCTTTGATGGATGTGGTACAAATGGTGGGCTTGTTTATTCCTGATGGTCCGGTTGTGCAGGTAAAAAGCAGAGATGAAGCGCCTACTGTTTTAAGAGACCGTGATAACAATGTACTATGGAATGGACCATTGGTGGTGATGGTGAACCAATTCAGTGCATCAGCTTCTGAAATTTTTGCAGCAGCTATACAGGATTACAAACGTGGCTTGGTTGTGGGCAGCACCTCTACTTACGGTAAAGGCACTGTACAACGTAATATTGATCTGGAGCGCACCAGCTGGACCAGCAATAACCCCTCTGATTTGGGTGTGGTAAAGCTTTCTCTGCAAAAGTTTTATCGGGTAAATGGCGGCAGTACACAATTAAAGGGTGTAGCATCAGATATTATATTGCCTGATCAATGGGAGTATCTTAAGCTTCGTGAAAAAGATGAGCCCACTGCTTTGCCATGGGATGAAATACAAAGTGCCCAATACAAAACATGGTCAAACGATTATAGCTTTACTGACATTGTAAACCGCAGCAATGAACGGATTAAACAAAACCAGGCTTATGTATCCATCAAACAATACAGCAACTGGCTTGAAAAATATAATGATAAAGTGTACTCGTTGAAACTGGATAAATTCCGTGCAGAAAAAAAAGAGTTAAGCAATACCATTAAGGCGATTGACACATTAACCAAATTAAACAGTCCGTTGAACTTAATTAATCTTAATGTAGATTTAGCCGTTATTAACCAGGACTCATTAAAGAAAGAGCGCAACGAATTTTTTATGCGTGTGCGCAAAAATGATTTGAATCTGGGCGAAACTGTGAACATCATGAATGACATGATTCAGCAGCAGCGCATTGCCTCTAATAAATTAGCAGGAAAAGCAGAGAACTGAAATTATATAACAATACCTTTCAAAGGCTCCTCATGTTTGATGGAGCCTTTTGTTTTTAAAACTTTAAAACGAACAAACATATCTTCACTGTACCATTTTTCTACTCTCGTCTTTTGTACAATTTCTTTATGATGCTTCATTTTATAGGCAAAGTTTTTCATTTGTTCTTTGCTTTGCCAGATGGAAAGTGTAGCTTGGCGTATCCACAACCATTCACCAATGCCCTGTGAAAAAAGAAAACCATCTGCTGTTGCCATTTCTTTGGCTGCACCTTCCACATGTTGCCAAAAGCGATTAAGCTTGTTCACATTAATGGATGCTCTCGTAAGTATGGCAATCATTCCTTCATAATCTGATTTGGGTGGTAATTCACCAAAAGCTTTTTTGCCATTCCAGGTGCCATGGCCTTCAATAGGTTCTAAGAGTACTGTCCATAATTCACAGCCAAAAAATTTATACCATCCAGCAATAAAAGAACCATAAATTTCTTTGATGAGCTGCTCATGATGCATTTCAGAATGCACGTATTTACTTAAGTCATCTTTCACCACCAGTAAGCCCCATTGTTGCCAATCTGGTTTTTTACTGAACGTGCCTCCTTGTCCGCAACCAAGTGTTTTATGAAAGCGTACACTCTTTTTGAGTTTTAAATACCAGCTGTGAATCGCCATGGCCGAAACAGCAAAGTAGATAAAACGTTTTTTATAGCGAACGATAGTGATAGCAGCATGCATTGTTCAAAGTAATGAAATTTTACTGTTTCATGGTTTAATGGTTTCATGGTTGCAATACATTTTAGCATGATCTGTTTAACAGTTACAAGCGTAAACCTTTCAATTATTATGAAATGCACTCAGGTATTTGAAAATGACGAATAAAATTAAAATGTACAAGTGTGCGACGCCACTGAAGCTCAATAATGTTAACTTTGCCCGTCCCATAATTTTTGATATTACATGAAAGTGTTTCCTGAATCAGCGTTGGTTCAATTAGAGTTTGAGAAGGTAAAAGCATTGCTGCTTGCGCATTGCAGAACGGAGTATGCAAAAGAGAAAGCGGCGCAACTGCGTATTCATACCAAAAAGGAATTTATTCAACTGGAGTTACAGCAAAGTCATGAAATGAAGTTGCTCACGGAGCAAAGTCAGTATTTTCCACTGGACTATATACTCAATTTGTCAAAAGAACTCAAGCTGCTTTCTATACCGGGAGCTGTTTTATCTGAAGAACAGTTGGTAAGCATTCGCAAGCTTGCAGAAAATGCAAAAAGTATTTTTCATTGGTTTGATGCTGATCGCAGAACTGCATATCCCGCACTTACGCAGGTGATAGAGGGCAGTTATTATGAAAAAGTAATTCTGGAATTGATCAATGATGTACTGGATGAGAGCGGTACGGTTAAAGATGATGCCAGTGAAGCGCTTGGTGATATACGAATGAGTTTGTACAGAAAACGGAATGAATTAAGACGTGAGTTTGAAAAAGTTTTGAAAAAATTTCAGAAGCAGGGTTATGTGGCAGATATTGAAGAGTCATTTTTAAATGGCAGAAGGGTAGTGGCACTATTTGCTGAACAGAAACGGCAGGTAAAAGGAATATTGCATGGCGAAAGCGAAAGCAGAAGAACAGTATTTGTAGAGCCGGAAGAAACCATTGAACTTAATAATGAAATCTTTAGTCTGGAGAATGAAGAACGAAGAGAAGTGTATCGTATTCTTCGTACATTAACTGAATCCTTAGCTAACTATTCTTCTCTGCTCACAACTTATCACACTATTTTAGGAGCGTATGATTTTATACGTGCAAAAGCAAAGCTGGGAATAGAAATACAGGGTAATTACCCCATGCTTTCAGATAATTCTGTGGTGGATGTAAAAGAAGCCTATCACCCATTGCTAAAACTTTACAATCAGAAAAATAAAAAGCCTACTATACCTACTACTATTTCACTCAACGAGAAAAACAGGATATTGGTTATAAGCGGTCCCAATGCCGGAGGTAAAACAGTTACGTTAAAAACAATTGGTTTATTACAACTGATGGTGCAGAGCGGATTGCTGGTGCCCGTGCATCCGGAATCAACTTTTGGATTGTATAAGCAACTGATGATTCACATTGGTGATACGCAAAGTTTGGAATACGACCTGAGCACGTACAGCAGTCATTTGCTGCACATGAAACATTTTATGGAAACTGCCAATGGCCGCACTATGTTTTTTATTGATGAACTGGGCAGTGGCAGTGATCCCAATCTGGGCGGTGCATTTGCCGAAGTGATTTTGCAGGAGCTGGTAAAGAAACATGCATTGGGTATTGTAACTACGCATTATCTTAACTTAAAAGTAATGGCCAATCATACGCCCGGTGTCATCAATGGTGCTATGAGTTTTGATGAAGTGAGTTTGATGCCACTATACAGACTCATCATTGGCAAGCCCGGCAGTTCCTACACATTTGCCATTGCAGAACGGATAGGTTTGGATAAAAAATTAATTGAGCGTGCCCGGCAATTGGTAGACGAAGATCATTTTCGCCTGGATAAATTGTTGAATACGGCAGAAAATGATTTGCGGCATATTGAAAAGAAAGAAAAAGATTTGAACCGCTTGATTCGTGAAAATGAAAAGCTCAAAAAAGAAATGCAGCAGGTTATGGATAGGGAAAAACATTTGCAGCAGGTGGAGTTGTTAAAACATCAAAGTAAAATAACAGATGAAAAAATTGCTTACCTCAAAGATATGGATCGTAAACTCAAAGCTATTGTACAGGAGTGGAGGCGAAATGACAATAAGCAGGAAGTGATGAAACAAATTAATGCACTGCTGTTTAACCAGAAACAAAAACAGGTAGCTGAGAAAAAAGATAAAAAGCTCAATGAGAAATTTGAAGAGGTGGGCGGTGAAATAAAGGTGGGCGATAAAGTAAAAATGATGAAGAACAGGCAGGTGGGAGTTGTAAAAGAAATCAAAGGGAAGAATGCAGTAGTGCAATTAGGTGCTATTCCTATTACGGTGAGTTTAAGTGATGTGGTGGTGGTTGTTGATAAATTACAATCGGCGGAGTAAAAAATATTTTTCTGAAACCCTTTAAAGGCGGCTGTTTCATCCGCCTTTGTTTTTAAAAGCTGCTTTTTTTTGGAGTAAAAACTTCGTACCCTTACTTTTGCGCCGGAGAGATGGCAGAGCGGTCGAATGCGGCGGTCTTGAAAACCGTTGAAGTGAAAGCTTCCGGGGGTTCGAATCCCTCTCTCTCCGC
>CAYPBV010000069.1:0-17075 GCA_964409025.1 uncultured Chitinophagaceae bacterium
TACCGGTATTTACAGTAACATTTTTATCTAAATTTTGAAACTCCTGCACTTCATTGGTACAGCAGCCACCATCGTCTTTTGAAAATAAGTTGCTGCCATCATCAGGGACTTGTTTTGCCGGCTCATTGTCATGTTGATGATTATGGCCATCCTGATGAACATGTGTGGTTACTTCGGATGTTTCTTTTTCATGTACATGCTTTTTACCATCAGCATGTATATGCACCTCTGCAGGCTCTTCAGTTTCGTTATGAGGAGGGGAATTAAAACCCATATCTACACCTATAGCACAGGCAAAACCCACAGCTGTATTTGTTGCAAATACAACCAGCAGGAACAGTGCTTTCAGTTTTATGGATAAATTCCGGTTCATTAAATAAGTTGTAAAAATAAGGCTATTTTATTGAAAAGTAACCCCTTAACGGGGCAAAGATATGGTAGAACGGTTTAGCGAATTTGTAAAATTATAGACAATTTTTACAAAATTTTGCGGTCAATTCCTGCTACTATGCCTGGCTTTTCCGTTGAAAATGTACAATTTGTGTCAGTTAAATGTGTATTTGCCTCTTGTTTTCTAACATCTTCAAACCAAACCACTCAACTGAGTTACTTTCTGACCGAATTGTTATCATTTAATAACAGCCACACAATTTCAATGTTACAGGCAAAACTAAAAACAGGTTGCCTGTCGGCAATATATTTTATAGAAAATCAAACATTTCCGCATTGCATAACTCGATTTCCCTTTTGCATAAGTGCCAATTTAAAAAGCATCTGCACTTTTGCCACTCAAAATAACACTTATGAGTAAAAAAGGAATTGTTTTTAGTTTGATGATAGTAGTATTAAATGTGGCACATGCACAAACCAAAAAAGTAAGCAACGATACACTGCATATAAGAAGTCTGCCCGATGTAACGGTAGTAGGCAGAAACAGCAAAAGTGATTATCAGCAAATGCCGGAAATTGTAGGAACAAATATTTATGCTGGTAAAAAGAATGCTTTAATTGTACTTGACAATGTACAGGGTAATGTAGTTACAAATAATATGCGGCAAGTATTGGCCAAAGTACCCGGCATTCATATTTGGGAAAGTGACCCCAGCGGCATTCAGATTGGTATTGCGGCCCGGGGATTAAGCCCTAACAGGAGTTGGGAGTTTAATGTTCGGCAAAATGGTTATGATATTTCTGCCGACCCTTTTGGTTATCCTGAAGCATATTATAATCCGCAACTACAAGCTGTGCAAAGAATAGAAATAGTAAGAGGCCAGGGCTCTTTACAATATGGGCCACAATTTGGGGGACTTGTAAATTATATTCTTCGCAATGGTAGTGAAATAAATAAACCTTTTGAATTTGAAACGCAGCAAACTGTTGGCAGCAACGGGTTATTTAATAGCTATAATGCCGTAGGTGGCAAAAAGGGTAAAGTTCATTATTATACATTTTTCGACCATCGTAATGGCGATGGCTGGAGAGAAAACAGCCGCTACTATACCAATGCAGGCTATGGTACGGTAACCTATAATTTCACAACAAAATTTTCATTAACGGCAGAAGTAATGCGTTCGCACATCCGCAGCCAGCAGCCCGGTGGATTAACGGATGCACAAATAAAACAGGATGCACAACAAAGTTTCCGCAGCCGTAATTGGTTTGATATAACCTGGACTACCCCAGCATTAATCGCCAATTATAAGATAAATGAAAACACCCGTTGGAATACAAAATTGTTTGGCACCATTGGCGACCGAAACAGTGTTGGATTTTTACAATCCATCACTACCAAAGACAGTATTAACCCTGCAACACTTAGCTACAACAACAGGGTGGTAAATCTTGACCAATACAGGAACTATGGTTTAGAGAGCCGCATTATTACCGATTATCATTTGGGTAAAATGAAAAATACTTTATCCGGCGGTATGCGTTTATACACCGGCACTACCACCAGGCAGGCAGATGGTAAAGGAACAACAGGAACAGGATATGATATTAGTGTTACAGGTAATTATCCCCGGGATATTACTTTTAAGTCCAGTAATGTAGCTGCGTTTGCTGAAAATATTTTTCGTATAAATGACAAGTTCCTGATTATACCCGGAATAAGATATGAATGGTTGGAAGGTTCATCTTCAGGCCGCAATGGTTACACTTCAGGTGGTGCGGAAATTTTATTACAGAATGTTAGCCGGAGCAGAAGTTTTGTGTTAGCAGGAATTGGTACAGAGTATCATGTAACAAAAGCAACAGAAATTTATGCAAATATTTCGCAGGCATATCGCCCTATCCAATTTGCAAACCTGCAGGCACCGCCTACAACAGATGTGGTCGACCCTGATTTAAAAGATGCAAAAGGTTACAATATTGATTTAGGTTACCGTGGTAAAGTGAAAAATTTTCTTCAGTTTGATGTAAGTGGATTTTACCTGCAATATGATAACCGAGTAGGTACAGTTACTGTTAGCGGAACACCTTCATACCGTCTTATCACTAATGTTGGCAGCAGCACCAGCAAAGGGTTTGAAGGATATGTTGAATTTAATCCCATCAGGGCATTTGGCAAAAGCAAACATGGTGACTTAATTATTTTTGGTTCTTACGGATACACAGATGCCAAATATAGCGGCGACCATAAAGATGCCAGCACTAAAGGAAAGAAAGTGGAGAATGCACCAACAAATATTTTCCGGGGTGGTATAACCGGCGGTTATAAAGGATTTTTATTAACAGCACAGGTAAGCAGTGTTGGAGAAACGTTCAGCGATGCAAATAATACTGTTGCTGCTTCTGCTAATGGCAATACAGGATTAATTCCATCTTATACTGTAACTGACTTAACAGCAACCTACAAATTTTCAAAAGGGTTAAATTTTAAAGCGGGAATAAATAATTTGTTTAATGAAAGATATTTCACCCGCAGGGCAGGTGGTTATCCGGGGCCAGGTGCTTTACCGGCTGATGGCAGAACATTCTTTATATCAGTCGGGGCAAAACTTTAAAAGAAAAGCGGCAGCAATATAACTGCCGCTTTTTTATTTATACTGCCTTCGCTATCTTTTCCATAATATGATGGCTTTCTCCAAACTTACAAAGTGCATCACAATGGCTGCGGAGTTCAGAAAACAGGATGTATTTAATTACTACATTGTTTTGTTTAATTGCCGGGCGGGAAAGTTGAAGGCAAACATCTTTTTCCCTTTTGTCTGGCACAATCAGGTAAAACACTTCATCGCCATCGGCTATGGTATAGCTTAAATCGGTCAGCCGCAGAATACCTGAATAGATACTGGTGCTTTTTTCCACTTCAAAAGCTGCGATAACATTATTGGTGCCTTTCTGAAACCATAGCACATCAATCAGCTTTACTGTAGTTAATGTTTCTTTATCTAAAGTAATTTCAGGAAATTGCTGTAAACTCATAAACGAAAAGCTGTTACCGCAATGTGATTTGGAACGGTCGTTTGATGCAGCAATAACGTCATAACCCAAAGCATTCCCGATTTTTAATAAATGATACTGCATTTCCGTATGCAGATTTTCTTCTTCTTTTTCCTGCTGCACACTTTCCTGACGTTTTTCAATTAGTTTTTCCAGTTTTTTCCGTTCGGGTTCAGATAAATATACATCAGTGCCTAAAATCAATTTTTGAGTTCCGATTTCAAATAATAAACCGGCAATAGCGCCTAAATCGGATGATAGTTCTGAGCGATGCTGATTATTGGTATCAATCATTACTTCTCTCAGCTTAAGATATTCACTCCAGCTACCGAGTTTCTTTTTGTCCTTGTATAAAAAATTAAACCCGTTAATAATTGCTGTGTTAAAAGGCGGAATGATGGTTGGGTGCAGAAAATAAAGGATACTTGCAACGGCCGGGCCGAGGCCTTTTATTTTTAATCCATCCAATTTGATTATTTCTTTAATAATCTGCTCTTCAGATTTTGCATTTAAGCAGTTCTCTAAAAACTGACCGAAAGATTGCTTATTATTTTCATTTTCATATATGTCAGGTATCCTCAGTTTCGGTTTCCAGTAAAATGGATGTGAAGCACCTTCAAATACCTGCTTTTGCTCTGTAATGCAGGTAAGTACAAACTCAAGAGACGACCCCTTAAAATCATTAGGGAACTTTTTATTTTTAATATCATCAACCACCTGCATCACACCACGTCGGATTGACCGAAATGCCTTTAGCCGCTCCTCATTATTGATGAACCAGGTGTTGTAAACAGATTGCTTATCCGTTTTATATTGTTGGATTATTTGGAAAAGGTTGCTGTTCATAAATAGTTTAAAAAAGCAAAATACATTATTTGACTCATTTGGTTGATTCTGACTAAACAAACAAAAAAGTGCTATTGAATTATCCTGCCTGCATTAAAGCATCAAATCCAATAGCACAATCAAGACATCAACTCATTATAATTTGAATACAATCCCGTTTGGCTTTTTTCCAACCGGAATGTCCTTAACTTTTGTATGTGTGGCAATATTGATAACAGAAACTGTATTGGCACGCTGGTTAGTTACATATCCATAAGCTCCGTTAAAGGCGATGGCATGTGCATCAGCACCTGTTACAAATTCTCCATGTTTCATCCATGTGTTGCCGCCCATATCAACGTAATAAGCAACTTTGCCATTTGTGGCATCACTAACCCATAGTTCATTTGCTGTAGTATTGAATGCTGCATATCCTGGCTTAAAGTTTAGTATAATCGTTCCAAGATTTGTATTCGTGGCTACATCAATTACAGAAATGCTTTGAGAATCTTCATTGTCAACAAACATTTTTCCACCTGATGCAGGCCATGCGCCAACCGGGTTTGACTCAACATTTATAGTGCCAATTACAGCTTTAGTAGATGGGTTTATCACACTTACGGTATTACTCATGCCATTACATACATAGGCTTTTGTTCCATCGGCGCTGAAGGTAACTTCTGCAGGTTCATCACCTACAGTGATTGTATTTTTTAACGCATAGGTGGTAGCATTATACACTAACACTTTTCCTGCCATGTCCATTTGAGATGTCCAAATTTCAGTTCCATCCGGAGAAAACACTGCATTGTGATTCATTACCGGTACTTCAAAGTTTTTCTTTACTGCTCCTGTAACAGCATCCATTACAACTACCATACCTTTCATACCCGGCATACCACCGGTGTGCCCGGCACTTAAATCCATACCCGGAACCCCAATTGCCAGATGATGTTCGCCGCCTGACTGGTGATGATAAATATGGTGTGGCCACATAATCATGCTGCCACCACTGCTCATTAAATTAATACTGTCTGTTACAGTATTCGTACTAAGTTTAATTACTGAAATTGTACTGCTTTCTCCGTTAACTACATAAGCGGCAGGATAGTCAATATTCTTTTCTTCCATTGACATGCCATCATTTTTTTTGCAGGAAGGAATCGCAAAAATTACTGCCATTATCAATAGTATGGCAGCATTGGATTTTAATTGTTTCATTTTCGTGGATTTGTTTTATAAAAGGTGATACAATGAAAGGTTAAAAATGGTTGCCTTACAACATTAATTTCTTTGCCTGGCAGGCAGGCTGTATATAAATGATACCATTGTTCCAAATGTGGTAAATTTCAGGTTGCTATCGTTCATTCTGCTTAATGGCAGCTTTACGTATGGTTCAATAGCGAAACTCCATCGCTCAGTTATCATCTGTTTAACACCCAAAGAGAAATTTGCTGTGATTGAAGTGGAAAAATCACCACTGTTATGATATGCATTGGTATGGCTTCGCTCTACAATTGTATTTCCGTCAGCCAGGAACCTGTACTGAATATTATCCATTCGCATTTTAATGATTGAAAACCCGCCAGCGTTGTAAAAGTTAGTTTTCTTTTTTGCTGAGAACTGATAATATAACATTACCGGAACTTCTATAAACCTGCAGTAACCGGTTGCATTTTGCAAACTGATAGTGTTGTACGATGGCAGGTTAAGTTTTGCCGAATCAAAGGAAATATTGTTACCAGAAGTAGTAAAATACTTTTTTGCCAGTATTACACCTGACCTGATTTCAAATTTTGGAGAAATTTTATAACCCACTAAAATGCCATAATCATACCCCGGTTTTGACGGTTTATTTAGCTGCACACTGTTTACGTTAACGCCGCTAACTGCTATAAATGAAAAGCGGGAAGTAACAGATTTTTTCTGGACAGGCTTTAAGTTGTTTGCGATATTGGTTGCAGTATCATTTAAAATGTTTGCAACATTAGCCAATTTTACTAAATCAGAGTTTATTACAGTACCTTTTTCAGGAATATTGAACGTCTCTTTTATGAAATTTGATTTGTTCTCAATAGGAATATCCAACCCGGATTTTTTTTCATCACTAATTTCTTTGCTGGCAGTCTTATCGTTTTCATAAACTTCACTTACCTGCTCCTTCAAAGGGGGAGTAAGAGATGTGCTATTCTTTGCCTTCTTTCGTATGTCAACAGGGTTTGTATTGATTGTCGGTGAGGCAGACAATAGTGCTGCGATTTTTCCGACTGGTTCTGTATCTTTTAATACTTTATCAGTATTGTATTTTACAACATTTACATCCTGTGGCTTTATACTTCCGTTTTTTTCATTTTCAGCAGGCACAGTAACCATATGTTTTGTATCTACGGGAGTTTTATCGGAATAATTTTTCTTCGAATCAGAATTGACATCGAATCCCCAATAAGCTGTACCTGCAAGCAGACCAGCAAAAAGAAACCAGAACATAATAAACCTTCTGCGTTTTTTCTTTACAGGCATTTCAATATCTAATTTTTCTTCCAGTTTATTCCAGTCCGGAATGAGGCTCAGGTCGGTGTGCCTTTCAACAGCAAAACGAACCCTGTTATCAAAAAATAAATCATTTTGGTTAAACATATCTTTTATGTTTCATTTTTTTTTCTAATGCTTTTTGTAACCAATGCTTGGCTTTAAAAAGGTTTGACTTGGATGTGCCCTCAGTTATACCAAGGATACCGGCAACTTCCTCATGTGTGTAGCCATCAATCACAAATAAGTTAAAAACCATCTTATATGCAGGTGGTAACTCCATAACGGTCTCTAATATTTCATTGTAACTCATCGCATCCAGTACAGATTCAGAATCGTCGCTTATTTCTGCCATCAGCAACACATTTGCATCACTAAATTCAATTTTAGGATGAAATTTATTCAGGTAATTGATGCAATTGTTGATTAGCACTTTTTTAAACCAGCCTTTAAAAGCGGCTTCGCTGTATCCATAAATATCTTCATTGTACAGGTGAAGGTTTTTAAATGCTTTTACAAATCCATCGCATACGAGGTCCTGCACTTCAATTTTACTTGAAGCGTACCTGTAGCAAACATTGGCTGCAAACTCTTTCAGCCAGTCAAAGAACAGTCTTTCATGTGAACGACTGTTTTTGCGGCATCCGTCGAGCAAATGTTTCAGTTCCTCGTTACAATATGACAACTATTAATATTTTCGTTTTAAAGCGGCTTTGTAAATGGTACAAGTAATTAAAATAAAAGGTTGCCTGTAAATAACAGATTGTTTTACATCTTCATTCCATCCATCGGGTTGGCCCCCTTTTTAAATATAAATTCGCTTTGCAGTAAGTAGGCTCCCCTTATTACAATCACATCACCAACTGCTAAACCTGATTTTATTTCAATCCGGTTGTCGCTTTCCAATCCTGTCTGTACCATTATATTTTTAAATGTGTTCTGGCTGGTTTGAATCCAGACAGTTGCCCCTTTGCCATCTCTTAATACAGCATCAACTGGCAAAGTGAGTGATTGCCGCTGAGGACTTTTTAATAACACATAAGCAGGCATACCGGGCTTTAGCTGATTGAGTGGATTTGGAATAGACACACGGATAAGATTGATTCTTGTATCAGGATTGATTTCAGGGTTTACAAATTCAATTCTTCCTTTTATTTCTTTGTTGTCAAAATCAGGAAGCCGCACGGTAGCGATACTGTTGCTGTTTAGTTCAGCCAGTTGCGAAGTATAAACCTGTGCTTCTGCCCACAATGAGGAAAGGTCAGCCAGCTTTACGATTGTGCCGCCTTCCATTACATAATCTCCTTCACGAATATCAAGCTGCGTAATATAGCCATTAGCTGTGCTGTAAAATGTTGTTGTGGGTGTAGCCTTCTTTGTATTAGTCAGTTCATTTACCTGTGCCTCACTTAATCCCCAAAGCAACAACTTGTTTTTTGCACTCTGAATCAACTGGTCAAAGTCAATAACAGATTCAGATGTAAAAGCCTTTTTTTTATCTAAAGCCAGAATAAATTCCTGTTTGGCATTATTCAGTTCCTCACTGTACAAATCATAAAGCGGCGAGCCTTTCTTTATATAATCACCAAGGTTTTTGTAATACAGTTTTTCAACCCTGCCCATCACTCTTGAACTCACGGACGATGCTTTCATCTGGTCAAAATTCAAAGTTGCGGTTAATACCAACTGGTCACCGATTGTCCCATTGCGGATTGTATCGGTTTGAATATTGCCCAACTGAATTTGCTGCTCACTCAACTGCAATTCATCTTTACTCTCACCATTCTTTTTCTTTACAGGTGTTAAGTTCATTTTACAAATGGGGCATTTACCCGGTTTATATTCTACTACTTGTGGGTCCATTGAGCAGGTGTAATAAGTATCCGGGTCTTTAGGAATTTCCTTTTTGTTTTTGCAGGATACGAAAACAAATAAAAACATTGATACAATTATGATATATCGCATAATTAGTTTTTTACTTTGATGAAACTTTCACTGTCCATTAAATATTGAGCATTTGCCGCTATTGAATCTGTTGTTGACAATCCACTTAATATCTGTATATGCTTTTCATGAATAATACCCGTGTTAACTTTCACCGCTTTAAATCCACCATCGGCTTTTTGAAACACAATTTTTTCCATTCCCAACGAAAGAACTGATTCTTTAGGCAGCCAAAATGCTTCTTTTGAATTTCCGACGATGGTTGCTTTTACCTGGCTACCGATTGGTATCTTCAAAACACTGTTATTGAAATACACTCTTGCGGTGAGTGTTTTACTTTCTTTGCGATAGAATGGCTCAATAAAATCAATGGCTGCCGTAAAATATTTGTTTGGAGCAGTTTCCGGTACAACTCTTACTGTATTGCCAGCTTTTATTAAAGATTGATTATCTCCATAAATATTAAGGATGGCCCATGCCTTGTTGGGATTGAAAACTGTAAAAACAGATTGGCCTTTCTGTACATACATTCCTTCCTTTAATGAAAGTTCTTCGGTGATTAAAGAAATATCGGTCATATTACGGGGTTCGGTATTCATGCCGCCGCCGTTGGATGCTTCATGAATATGGCCGCTGTAATTGCTATACACGGAAATAGTTAATGAAGGCTTGCCTGATTTCATAACTTGCTTCAACTGCTCAATACTCATACCTAAAAGCAACAGCTTTTCTTTTGCAGCTTCTATAAAAGAAGTGTTTCCTGAATCATTTTTTAAAAGGAATAAAAGATTTTGCTGTGCAGTAAGCAATTCAGGACTGTAAATGTCCAGTATCTTTTGCCCTTTAGTTATCTTCTGATACCGATAACGTACATACAATTTCTCAATTCTGCCGGCTACTCTTGCGGAAATACTTCCCACCTGTCTTGTATCATAAGCGATATTTCCTAACGCTTCAATCTCTATTTGTTCACCTCTCTGCACAATGGTAGTAACGGGAATAGATGATACAACAAATTCATTGGTTGGTTTCAGCAATGACTCCAATTCTATATCAGCCACTTTCTTACTATCTGTTTCTTTTTTCACTAAGTCCATTCCGCAGATGGGACAAGTGCCGGGTTTATCTTTAATAATTTCAGGATGCATCGGACAAGTGTATTCCACTTTGTCTTGCTGATGGTTGCTCATTTCCATTTTTACCAAATCCATTCCACATTTCGGGCATTTACCCGGCTTTTCACTGAATACAGAGTCTTCAGGCATCGGGCAGGTGTACATATCCTTTGCAACTTCCGGCTGATGCCCTGAATGTGAGTCTTTGTTGTTGTTACAGGAGTATGCAGCAAAAAACAGAACAACTAAAAGCAAAAAGTTTATTTTTTTCATTTTTTTTCAATTATTCTTTCAATAGTTGCCTGGAGCCTCAATGCCTGGTTAATCAACTCAACATACTCCAGTTGTTTCATGTTTAACCTTTCCCAGGCATCATAAAGCATAAATAGTTCCTCTGTGTTTTGCTCATACCCCAATTGCATGGTTCTATAATTATTCCGCAAAGCAGGAATAATATTTTCTTCATAGAGTTTCAATTGCTTTTTCTTTAGCTCTAATTCATTCCGCATACCGTAAGCCATGCCGCTGAATTCATTTACCATCATTTCTTTTTGTGATTGTATGGCATAGGTTTTCCATTTCAGGCTTTCAATATTTGCTTTGTTCATTTTTGATGACCATTTTGCCATCGGAATTCTTACCATTCCCATAACAGTGTATTGCAGAGGCTGCCCGCCAAAACCAAACATATTATCATAGCGGATACCAAATTGCGGTTTTAGTGCTGCCTTTTCTGTCTCTTGTTTGAGCAGATTGAGATTGATTTCTTTGTCTAATGATTTCAGGTCGCTGCGATTAGTGTAAAATAATGTGCTGTCAAAAACAAGCCCTGAATAATCACTTAAAGCATAAGTTGTATCAATGTCAAAATACATCATAGCATTTCTGCCCATGAGAGCATTGATGCGTATTCTTTTTTCTTTTATATCGTTCTCAAACATCAGTTGCATATTTTTTACATTCCCCAATGCAGCTTTGGCTTTGTAATAGGCACTGATTTTCTCTAAGCCGTTTTTATAACGTATCTCCGCATTTTTAATCATGAAGTCCAGAATCTTTTCATTCTCATTGAGTATCACCAGTTTCTTTTTTAGAATAATCCATTCGTAATAAAACTGTTTGGCATCATTGATTAATTCGTTTAGTGTTGCATTCTTTTTCTCCTTCTCCACCGATGACATTGCTTTCATATAATTTTCATCGGCATCCAGCTTTTTCCTGTTCGGAAACATTTGCTCACCAGAAAGCATTACGGAACCCATGCCGGGAGTACTGCCATCTTTGCTCCAAAGCCTTACATTATATGGTGTCATGAACTGACCGATGCCTACCTGTGGCGGCATCCAGCTTCTTGCACCTTTGGCTGCTTCATCCATTGAGCGGATTTCGTTATTATACATCTTCACCATCGGGTGTGATGATTTGATACTGTCAATAACAGCATCCAGCTTTAAGGTTTGCGAATGGCTGCTGCCAGCAAACACCGATGCAAACAATACGAGGAGTAGTTTATTCTTTAACATCTATTAATTCAATTTTGCCTTTACGTTTTAATTCTCTTTCCTTTATCATTTCAAATATTACGGGTGTAATCAGTAATACATAAATGGTTGAAGTAATGGTTCCGCCAATCAATGGAATTGTAATTGGCCGCATAATGTCGCTGCCTACACCGGTTGCCCAAAGAATGGGTATCAAACCAAAAAGCCCGACAGAAACTGTCATCAGTTTTGGCCGCAATCTTTTAGCGGAACCTTCAATTACAAATTCCCTTATGATTGCCGGTGTAAGTGTTGCTTTAGAATTACCATACTTTGCAACCATGTTCTGCATGGCTTCATTCAGATAAATAGTCATCAGCATCGCTGTTTCTATTGCCATTCCAAACAATGCAATAAACCCAACCGCAACTGCAACAGATAAATTGATTCCATAGAAATAAACCATGAATACCCCACCTATCAAGGCAAAGGGAACCGTTAACATGGTTACAAATGCTTCTTTGAAAGAATGGTAGGTAAAGTATAATACCATAAAGATGATGACAAGTACTATCGGAAGTATCATCTTTAATGTCTGGTTTGCTCTTATCTGATTTTCCCATTGGCCGCTCCATTCCAGGAAATAACCTTTAGGAAGTTTAGTTATCATCTGGTTCAGTTTCTGCTGTGCTTCTTTTACTGTACTTCCCAAATCTCTTTCTCTTACATTAAACAAAACCGTACCTCTCAGCATTGCATTTTCTGAATTTATCATTGGTGGGCCATCACTTAGTTTTATATCTGCCACTGCTTCTAAAGGAACAGGGCCGAAATTCATCGTCTGCACCTGTAGCCGTTTTAATGATGCAAGATTATTACGGAAATCCTGACCGTATCTTGCATTTACGGAAAATCGCTGACGGCCTTCAATCGTTGTGGTCAATTTCATTCCACCCAATGCACTTTCAATAACTGTATTCACATCATCCACACTCAAACCATATCTTCCGATTTCTTCCCGTTTAATTGCAATGTCCACATACTTGCCACCAGTAATTGGTTCCACATACAAATCTTTTACTCCGTCAATACCATCTAATTGCTTTTTGATGGTTTGGGCAAATGCATAAATGCTGTCTAAGTTTTGACCATATACTTTTAACCCTACATCGGTACGGATACCTGTTGAGAGCATGTTGATGCGATTGATGATTGGTTGTGTCCAGCCATTGGTGACGCCGGGTATCTGCAATTTTGAATTGAGCTCATTAATGATACCGTCTTTAGTCATGCCATCCCGCCATTCACTTTTTGGTTTTAGCAAAATGATGGTTTCAATCATACTGATGGGTGAGTTATCTGTTGCAGTATTGGCTCTGCCAGCCTTTCCTAATACATGCGATACTTCAGGTACATTGCGGATGATTTTATCCTGCACCTGTAATAACCGTTTTGCTTCGGAGTTGGAAACATCAGGTAATGTAACCGGCATGAATAACAATGAGCCTTCATCTAATGGCGGCATAAACTCAGAACCTAAACGGGTCATCATAATTATGCCAACAGTCAGTGCAACAATGTTGATACCGATTGTAGTCTTACGCCACTTCAAACACCATTTCAATATCGGTGTGTAAATTCTTTCCAGTGTTCTTGTAATGGGGTTAGCACTCTCAGGCTTCAACCTTCCTTTCAACAAAAAAGAAATTAATACAGGTGTTAAAGTAATCGCCAGGAAAGCATCTATCAGCAGGATAAATGTTTTTGTCCAGGCTAAGGGGCTGAACAGTTTTCCTTCCATGCCAGTTAATAAAAACACCGGCAAAAAAGAAGTAACAACAATGATGGTTGAATAGAATACACCAGGGCCTACCTGTTTGGAAGACTTTTCAATGATGTCCATCCTTTCTTCAGGTGTTAACGGGTCTTTATTTCGTTTGGACCATTTTGCCATGTTTATTTTTTATTAGATGACTTTAATTTTTCTGTTTGTGCTTCGCTAATATGCCGGTATGCATTTTCCACCATTACAATGCCATCGTCCACCACCACACCAATAGCCAGTGCAATGCCTGTTAATGACATGATGTTGGAAGAGATACCAAATAGTTCAAGAAAAATAAAACCAGCAGCAACAGAAATGGGTAATTGAATAAGAATGATTACAGCACTGCGCCAGTGGAATAAAAAGATGAGAACGATAAGTGATACAGCAATCATTTCTTCTATCAATGTGCCTTTAACTGATTGAACCGCTTCTTGTATCAATGTACTCCTGTCGTAAGATGTTTTAAAGGTTACTCCTTCAGGCAACCCTTTTTCCACTTCCTTCATCTTCGCTTTAACGGCTTCAATTACCTTGTTGGCATTTTCTCCATACCGCATTACTACAATGCCGCCAACCACTTCACCCTTTCCATCCATATCAAAAATGCCGAGACGCAAATCGCCGCCCATTTGTACGCTACCTATATCTTTTACCCTGACAGGGATACCGTTGTAATTGTTTAAAGCAATGTTCTCCACATCTTCCTTGTTTTTAATATAGCCTAACCCCCGGATGATATAAGCCATATCTGCCATTTCAAATTTCCTGCCTCCAACATCATTGTTATTAGCCTTTACTTTATTCATTACATCCATCAAAGAGATGTTGTAATACTGCAATTTTACAGGGTCAACCACTAACTGGTATTGTTTTTCAAACCCACCAAATGATGCTACTTCAGCCACACCCGGCACAGTTTGCAATGCAAACTTGATATACCAATCCTGCAGGGCTCTTTGTTCACCTAAGTTCATTTTTGGTGCATCAAGATGATACCAATAGATATGCCCAACTCCTGTTCCATCCGGTCCCAATGACGGTGTTACTCCCTGTGGTAATAAACGCTGAGCAAAATTCAACCGCTCCAACACTCTTGTTCTTGCCCAATAGATGTCAACATTATCTTCAAAAATCACATAAACAAAACTCATCCCGAACATGGAAGTGCCACGGATATTTTTGATTTTTGGAATGCCCTGCAGGTTGCTCACCAACGGATATGTTACCTGGTCTTCCATTACCTGCGGACTGCGACCCATCCACTCTGTAAAAACGATAACCTGGTTCTCACTCAAATCAGGAATGGCATCAATGGGATTTTGTTTGACCGAGTAAATGCCATATGCAAACAGGCCGCCTGCCAGCAGCAGAACGATAAGCCTGTTGCGTAAAGCCAGTTCAATTAATTTTTGAACCATAACTTGATTTTAATAGTTTGGAAGCATTGAAACATTAGTTTGCCTTCTCTTTTAAATCCATCCCGCATTTTGGACATTTTCCCAGTTTGTCGCTCTTAACATCTGAATGCATAGGGCAGGTATATATTTTCATCACTTCCATTTTCATTTTCTCTTTAGGAGAAAGTGTCAATGAAGTTCCACATTTTGAACACTTACCGGGCTTATCACTTGTCATATCAGGGTGATTAGGACATGAATATGTTTGAACAGATTTCTCTTCTGCTTTCAAATCCATTCCGCATTTTGGGCACTTGCCTGATTTATCACTTGTCACATCGGGGTGCATGGGGCAGGTATAGGTTTTCATTACCCCCATTTTCATTTTTTCTTTTGGGGAGCTATTCATTTTTTCTCCGCATTTTGGGCATGTGCCGGGTTTATCACTTGTAACATCAGGATGTGCAGGGCATTCATACAAACCCATCACTTCTCTTTTCATCTTTTCTTTTGGCGATAACGTAGTGCCGCATTTGGGGCATTTGCCTGATTTATCCATAATTACATCGGGGTGCATGGGACATACATATGTTACTTCAGCGGTTTCCTTGTTTTTGTTTTTTTGAAGTGTTGAATCCTGTGCAAAAACTGAAACAGTAAGGATGGTTAAGGCTGCCATCATCAGCATTTTAATTTTTCTCATTTTATTTATGATTTTGTGTTACTAATTTTTTCATTTCCTATCTAAGGGTTTGATAAGCTTAATTATTTAATCAGGCTATCTGGCTACTACAACTGCATGGTTCTATAATGGCAGCAATCGGGCAGCTTGTTGTAAACTGAATCATCTGCTTTATACTTTTCAGTATCATTTCCGGCAGTTGCTATGCTTCTTTGGGCTTTATCTCCGGCTTCTTTTTTAAATACACTGTATTTCAAAACAAGTATTTGAGTGTATTCATTCCACACAGCGGACTTTATGCCATCTACTGAGTATGCCGCAGTTTCAATTCGTCTTTTATCCATGCCGCATGTACCGGATACTTTTACTTTTTCTGTTTTAATGCCAATGGTTCTTTCTGTTTTGTCGCTTTGTGCATTGGCAAATGACACTGTAACCAATAAAATAGCTACAGTAAAAAGCATTTTAAACGTTTTCATTTTATTTATTGTAAATGTTAGGAAACCTGTTTTTTCGGCATACATAAATACCGATAGCCCGACAATTAGTTTGCCTGGCACATAATAGAAGGAAAACTTAAATCAGGAAAGTTCTGTTAAGTATGTAAACTGCAACACCATTACTTCGGGGAGGGGCATTGCTTACAGGATAATCTTCTGATATAGAAGTAAAATTGAAAGAGGGACTTTCAATAAAACCAGTGGGCAGGTCTGTTGCAAGTAATTGCAATAGTTGCAGACCCATATCTGCCGCTTTCTGGTCAGTATCGCTTTTTATAAATTTGTGCTCATCCTTGCAACAACCTTTTTCTTTTGCATCACTGGTTTTCATGCCACAGTCGCCACAGGTTTTGGATTCTTTTTGTCTAAAATCCCAATCAGCCAGTTTGCCCATGCAGTAGTGCATATGCACCGTAGCACCAGCGGAAGTGCTGATGTATAAAACTGCTAATATGGCTGCGGCAAACCTTTTCATTTAGTTCAAAGTTATAATAAATTTATTGAGCTTTTTGCATGATTTGTTTTATTTAAGATACAAAAGAATGGAATTAATCCCTATCTATATATGATAAATATCAGCCCGGCACATGAGTTCTGTAAGTTAATCCCTTATTCAATAATCATTTACTGCAATCTTTCTTCCTTACAAAGAGAACTTTGAAGATTTTCCAGAAAAATTGTCCTATTGATTTTTTTACAGTCATTGTAACATAGTTAGCAGCATTGTCCCACTCATGCCAATCATCAATAAATCTTCAATAATGGTGATGGTACTCATGGGTAAATTAAATACAGCACCAAGGCAGGCACATTTTATTTTTCGTTTATTAAAAACGCTTTGTAAAACCCCGACAATGCTTACCGTCATTACTACAAAGGTAATGGTATTGGTAAGGATAGGATTGAAACCGGTTAAGAAGGCTAAGCCTAAAGCAATTTCAGCAAACGCATAAACATAGCCCCACCCGTTCCACCTTTTTGCTACAATATCATACATACGGTAGCTCACTGCAAATCCTTTCAGGTTAAGTAATTTGAAAAAAGAAAAAACCAAAAAGAACCCAGCCATAAAATGATTCATCCAACGCATCCATATAAAATCACCTTGCACCCATTCTGCCAGCAATGTAATGACTGTGATATATCCAAAAATCAGCAGTATGGGTTTATAGATTTGCAACCAGGATTTTGTTTCTTGCTCAGATACAAGTGATATTGTTTTATTATGCGGTTCACTTATCTCGTAGAGTTGGTATTTGGGATAATCATTTAATGCGGATTTGAAATCCTCAGTTGCAATATGCTTATCCATATCAATATCAGCTTTTCC
>CAYPBV010000070.1:0-10939 GCA_964409025.1 uncultured Chitinophagaceae bacterium
TTGAAGGCTCACGCTCATGTTCCTGTTCAAAAGCCATGTAAGCTTTATTGGCTTTGTTGTAGGTGCCAATTTTGTTCTGAGGTAAACGTACCAAACGTCCTTGTTCAGCCAAGGCTTGTAAAATGCTCTGACGGATCCACCATACTGCGTAGGAAATAAATTTAAAGCCCTTTGTTTCATCAAAACGCTGGGCAGCCTTAATCAGGCCGAGATTTCCTTCGTTGATAAGATCGCTCAGAGATAAACCCTGGTGCTGGTATTGCTTGGCTACAGAAACTACGAAACGGAGGTTGGACTGTACCAATTTGTCCAAAGCACGCTGGTCGCCCATTTTAATGCGCTGGGCCAGTGTGGTTTCTTCCTCCGGTGTAATCATTGGGATTTTGGAAATTTCCTGCAAATACTTCTCCACCGCTTGCGAGTCACGGTTGGTAATTTGTGTTGCAATTTTTAGTTGCCTCATGATTGTCTCCTGATTTTTGAATGATTATTACTAAGACAGGGAAATTTCGCCGAAAGTTGTGAAAAACGGGTTAATACATCCTGTAAGTCTGCCTGCAAAGGTAACATACGATTTCCGCTTTTCATAGCCTTCTATCAAAGAAAAGACAATACAGCTATGTTTCTCACGTTTGCAGTGAACACATCGTATTTTGGTAACATTATGAAATGCAAATTGTTGCTGGCAGAATAATATATTTTGCACATCTTGTGAATTATTTTTTGAAAACTGAAAATTTACAATTAAAAAAGAGGGCTTTTAAAGCTCATTCTACCAAATTGCAATCAGACTAAATATATTATATGAATTGGATTGATTACCGCAGCGATACAGTAACCCTACCCACACCGGGCATGCATGAAGCCATGATGAAAGCACCGTTGGGTGATGATGTATTTGGTGAAGACCCTACTATCAATGCGTTGGAAACCAAAGCCGCCAGGCTATTTGGGATGGAGGCGGCCTTGTTTTGCCCCAGCGGCACCATGACCAATCAGATTGGGATTAAAATGCATACCCAGCCGGGAGATGAAGTGATTTGCGATTTTCTGAGCCATGTGTATCAATATGAAGGAGGTGGTATAGCTTTTAATGCTGGGGCATCAGTTCGGCTATTAACAGGTGACCGGGGCAGGATTGCAGCCGGGCAAGTGCTGGATGCCATTAATCCGGATGATGTACATAAACCCAAAAGCAGTCTGGTGGTACTGGAAAATACAAGTAACCGTGGCGGCGGAAGTTGTTATGAACTTTCTGAAATTGAGGCGATAAGAGCTGTTTGCTCACAAAATAAACTGAAGCTGCACTTAGACGGCGCAAGATTATTTAATGCGCTTGTATACAAACAACAAAGCGCCAAAGACTATGGCCGTTTATTTGATTCCATTTCCATTTGCCTGAGCAAGGGACTTGGCTGCCCCGTGGGTAGTGTACTTATTGGAACAGCAGCAGACATAAACAAAGCCCGACGTATCCGTAAAGTGTTTGGCGGGGGTATGCGGCAGGCAGGAGTACTTGCGGCGGCCGGCATTTATGCGCTGGACCATCATATTGAGCGACTGGCACAAGACCATACACATGCCAAGGAGATTGAAGCGGCACTGCTATCCAACCCTCTTATTGAAAGTGTACTACCTGTTGAAACCAATATCATCATCTTTCAACTGAAGCCTGCAGTTACCGCTGCTGAAATGGTTGATAAATTGAAGGAAAAAGGCATTCTTTGTTTCGCTACCGGCAAACAGACGATTCGGTTTGTAACACATTTGGATGTGAGTGCAGAGATGGTGGAAAGAACAATTGAAATAATTAAACCTCTGTAAAATAAAAATCCCGCCTCATCAGCGGGATTTCTATTGTTAAGCATCTTTCTTTTTCTTGGCACTCTTGGGTGCAATAATCATCAGCATCCGTTTGCCTTCTAATTTAGGCAAGCCTTCCACCTGCCCAATTTCTTTCAAACGCTCGGCAAACTTTAGCAATACCAACTCCCCTCTTTCCTTAAACTGAATTGCACGTCCTTTAAACTGAACATATGCTTTCACTTTATTGCCATCTTTCAAAAAGTTCTCAGCATGTTTTGATTTAAAATCAAAATCATGATCATCTGTATTGGGTGTAAAACGAATTTCCTTTAACTCAGCAGCCTTACTGTTGGCCTTCATTTCCTTTTCCTTCTTCTTCTTTTCGTACAGGAATTTGTTGTAGTCAATGGCTTTACAAACAGGAGGAACTGCCTGTGGAGAAATTTCAACAAGGTCTAAACCCAGCTCCTGGGCTATTTGCAATGCTTTTTGTGTGGGATAAACACCAACTTCCACATTATCGCCCACTAATCGTACTTCGGGCACACGAATCATGTTGTTGATGCGATGTTCTGGTTCTTTACGGGGAACAAAACGTCCCCTTGGAGGTCTGGGAGGAAATGCCATATTTTTTTGTGCCTCCTTCCCCTGATAGGAGGCCCTTACAATTTAATTTTTATAAAACAACTTCAACGGGGAACTGAAGTTTTATCTACGCTCTTTTATTTCTGCTGCTGCTTCAGCTATAAATGCGGCAGCATCCATGGTGCCGGCATCACCTTTACCCTGCTTGCGAACGGCCACTTTGTTTTCATTCATTTCTTTTTCACCCACCACCAGCATGTAAGGTACTTTCATCAACTCTGTATCACGGATCTTCTTACCAATCTTTTCATTACGGTCGTCAATCTCTGCACGAATATCAGCTTTTTTCAAATCATTCAGCAGAGTTTTTGCATAATCCATAAACTTATCGCTGATGGGCAGAATTTTTACCTGCACCGGCGCCAGCCATAAAGGGAACTTTCCGGCATAGTGCTCCAGCAAAAAACCGATGAACCGCTCATGAGTACCCAGCGGTGCCCGGTGTATAATTAATGGAATTTCAGGCTCATTATTCGCATTGGTATAGCTGAGTTTGAAACTGCGGCTCTGTGCAAAATCAACCTGATTGGTAGCCAACGTAAACTCACGGCCAATAGCACTCCAAATCTGCACATCAATCTTAGGACCATAAAAAGCACCTTCACCTTTTACTTCTACAAAAGGAACTCCTGTTTCAATCAATACATTGCGCACCAGCTCTTCTGTTTCTTTCCACAGCTCCGGTTCGTTTACATATTTCTGACCCAGTTTTTCGGGGTCGTGTAAGCTCAGGCGCATCACATATTTTTCGATCCCGAAGATTTTAAAATACTTCAGGTACATATCATTCACCGCTTTAAACTCCTGTGCAAACTGTTCTTTGGTGCAGTAAATATGTGCATCGTTCATGTGCAGGCAACGCACACGCATCAACCCAAACAATTCACCACTCTGTTCATAACGGTAACAGGTACCGTACTCTGCTAAACGATAAGGCAATTCTTTATAGCTCTTCGGTTCTGCATCAAATATTTTATGATGATGCGGACAGTTCATAGCTTTCAGATAATATTTCTCACCATCCATTTCCATGGGAGGAAACATACTATCAGCATAATATGGAAGATGCCCGCTGGTGAGGTACATACTTTCTTTGGCTATATGCGGTGTAACCACACGCTTATACCCTGCTGCCAATTCCGTTTCTTTTGCCAGTTTTTCCAATTCTTCAATAATGATGGTTCCGTTGGGCATCCACAAAATCAAACCCGGACCCACATCATCACTCATAGTATAAATGCCGAGCTCTTTACCCAACTTGCGGTGGTCTCTGCGTTTGGCCTCTTCCAGCATGGCCAGGTGCTCATCCATTTCTTTTTGCGATGGAAATGTTACCCCATATACACGGGTGAGTTGCTTGTTCTTTTCATCACCTTTCCAGTAAGCACCGGCAATTGCTGTGAGTTTAATGGCTTTGATGGCTCCTGTTGAAGGGATATGCGGCCCACGGCATAAATCAGTAAAGTTGCCCTGAGAGTAGAATGTAATTTCACCATCATTGAGATTGCTGAGCAAGTCCAGTTTATATTCATCACCCTTTTCAGTAAAGTATTGAATGGCATCAGCTTTACTCATTTGTTTGCGTACATAAGCATTGTTTTGTTTGGCCAGCTCGTTCATCTTTTTTTCCAAAGCCGCTAAATCTTCCTCAGTCATTTTCTTATCACCAAGGTCCATATCATAATAAAAACCCTTGGGGCTTTCCAATGCAGGGCCCACCCAGAATTTTACACCGGGAAACATATTTTCAACTGCTTCAGCCATAAGGTGGGCCGACGAATGCCAGAAGGTAAGTTGCGCATCTTTATCATCCCATGTAAGCAGTTGGAGCGATGCATCGTTTTGGATAGGACGTGTTAAATCCCAAACATCACCATTCACCTTTGCTGCCAGCACTTTTCTTGCCAATCCTTCGCTGATGCTTTTAGCAATATCCATGGCACTGCTGCCTGCTGCATATTCTCTTACGGCACCATCGGGAAAACTTATTTTAATCATCTGAATCAATCTGTTTTTAAGAGCGGCAAAGGTAGTAAAATGAAGCGCTGCTTCCATGAGTATTTTGAAGCTTCGATGCAATTGGTTTTTGATGTTAACAGGTTTAGTTTACTCTTTTAAGCTGTGGTGGCATCGCATTGCAAATCCCGTCTTTAGTGGGACACTTGTACAAGCCGAACTCTATCCGTCAAAAAACCACCAGTCAATATTAACAAACCATCTTCGCTGCTATCTTTGTGCTTTCTTTAATATTGCAAGTTGATAGTGTACATTATGATGAAGCAAATTTTTTCTGTTATCTTCTTATTAACTTCAGTAAGCCTGTTTGCACAAAAATGGAGCGGGCAATGGAGCGGCAGCTTTGATGAAAAAAGCGACCCCGCTCCCACTGAATATGTTCTGGAAATTGAGGCCAAAGGCAATACGTTTACCGGTACATCCATCACTTATTTTTCATATTACGGAAAAAAATACTATACCATTTGCGAAATAAAAGGAACCATTGACCCCGGCAGCAAAACACTGGTGAGTACAGAAACTAAAGTAATCAAAAAAAATACACCTCCTGAGCAAAATGATTGCCTGCAGATACATACACTCACTTACTTTAAAAAAGGTGATGAAGAACAACTGATTGGTACATGGAAGCCTGCCAACCCGGGTCAGAATTGCGGTACCGGAAGCACTACCCTTTCAAGAAAAGTATTTGTGAAAAATATCGTTACCACACCTCCGCCACCCGCAAACAACATACGCAACAATACAACTTTAAATAAACCCAAAACCACGCCACCTGTTGCCGCCAAAAAACCACCGGTAGCAACAAACAAACCGTTAACCAATACAAAGCCGAATACAACAAAACCCGTAACTGTAAAACCGGCTCCTAAAAAAGATAGTGTTGTAAAATCAACCCCTTCCATCAAGAAGGTGGATGCCGAAGTAAAACCTCAAACCAAACCTGAAAATAAACCGGTAATAGCAGCACCTAAATTACCTAACGGTTTAGAACGCAGAGACAATAAAATATTCGAAACCATAACGATTGAAGAAGAAGAGATTACTGTAAATCTGTATGACAATGCAGAAATTGATGGCGATATCATTACTGTTTTATTCAATGGTGAAGTGGTAGCCTCACAAAAATCATTAACTGATAAACCGATTACACTCAAGTTGAAAGCCGTAAAAGGAAGAGATAATACACTTACCATGTATGCAGAAAATCAGGGACGAATACCCCCAAACACAGCACTGATGCGTGTGCAATGCGGCGATAATTATTACAAAGTATTTTTAAGTGCAGATGATAAAAAGAATGCAAGTGTGGTGTTTAGGGTAAAGTAAGTTTGAATACAAAATAAAAAAATCTCTTTGCCGGCTTAGACAAAGAGATTTTTTATTTAAGGCTAATGCAAACGAGCACCCCGATGATAGAACAATTAAAAAAATCAAGCTTTAACAATATAGCAATTATGAATTTTTAACAAATCAATCCCTTTTCTTCACATTCATTACTGCTTTAACACCCAAACTATCTGCGGCACGCAGCACGGCAGCATATGCTTCCAGCTTGCAGTTTCTGTCGGCATTAATGGAAATCGTGGGCTCTTCACCGTTGGCTTTCTTAGCAGCTATTTTATCTTTAAGTACTGCATACATATCCATAGGCTCGGTGTATTTTGCTTCCACGTAATACCGATTGAATGAGTCAATGGAAACTGCAATGGATTGCTTGGCTGTAGTGTTACTTTTTAACCGTGGCAGGTTTGCTTTGCGTACATTGGGATTTGCCATTGTACTCACAATCAAAAAGAACATGAGTAAAATAAATAAGATATCATTCAATGCATCAGTAAACACCTCACTTTCACCCCTATGTTTTTTTCTTAGTTTCATAAAAGGTAGGTTTTAGCGTGTGGGTTCCTGTAATACATCTAAGAAATCAGCGGCGGCAGCTTCAAGTTTATTTGCAATCTTATCAATCTGCGATTCTAAAATATTATGAAATAAATAAGCGATTAAACCGATTACCAATCCCGCAATGGAGCTGATAAGCTTTGTGTATATACCTCCTGCAATGGTACTTAATTCGTAATCGCCTGTAGCATTAATATTAAAGAAAAGCTGCATTAAACCTACTAACGTTCCTACAAAACCGAAGATGGGCGCTATTTTAGAAACAATGGAAAGCGCATTTACATTTCGCTGCAATTTGAACAATTCCAGCTCCGCTACATTTTCCATGCTGAAGTTGATGGCATCAATGGGTTTACCGATACGCTGAATCCCTTTATCAATCATACGGCCCACAGGGTTATTGGTATTACGTGCAAAATTTCTTGCAGCAGTAACGTTACCACTCAGAATATTATCACGGATGATGTTCATGAAATTATCATCGACCTGTGCAGCTTTTTTAATAGCCATCCATCGCTCTGCAAATACGTATACAGTCAATGCACTGAGGAGCAGCAGCGGAATCATGATCCATCCGGCACTGATAATTAAATCAATTAAATGCAATTGTTTGGGCGCTACGGGTGGAGTTGTGGCTTTTGTAAGCGTATCCACTGCACTTTGCACCTGAAGAAGAAAAAAGTCCATGTCGGTTAAATGGTTTTAATGATGCCTTTTACAGCATTAACAAATGTAGTTGTTGAAGTACTAATTAACGGCCTGTGCTGTTAATTATTTTCCACAGTAACAATTTCGTACCATGTTTCTACTAATTGCTAACTCTTTTGTTATAGGTTTGCAAAAACTTTCTTTATGTTTCTATTCACCATGCCTGATTTTAGTAACCCGGCTATCCTCATCAGCCTTATTACATTAACTTTTTTAGAGATTGTTCTTGGCATTGATAATATTATTTTCATTTCCATTCTTGCCAATAAACTACCACAGGACCAACAGGCCAGGGCACGTAATATCGGTTTAACACTGGCGCTCATTATGCGTATTGGTTTGCTTTTTACCATAACGTGGATGATGAAATTAAAAGACCCGGTAGTTACGATTCCTTTTTTGGATGACCCCACCAATCCCGGCAATAATCTTGCTATCAGCTGGAAAGATGTGATATTGATCCTGGGCGGTATATTTCTTCTTATAAAAAGCACCGTAGAAATTCACAATAAATTAGAACGTTCAGAAAAACCGGCTACTGCAGGTGCCGCAGCTTCTTTTACAGCCGTGATTGTTCAAATCTTATTAATTGATGCTGTGTTTAGTGTAGACAGCATTTTAACAGCCGTAGGCCTTGTAGATAATATCATTATCATGATCATTGCTATGATTGTGAGCATGATTGTGATGCTCATTTTTGCAGGCCCCATCAGCCGCTTCATCAACAAACATCCTTCACTACAGGTATTAGCCCTTGCATTTTTAATAGCCATCGGTATAATTCTGATTGCAAATGGTTTGCATCAGGAGTTTAACAAGGGTTATATCTACACAGCGCTGGCCTTCTCACTTTTTGTAGAAATGATCAACATCAGAATGAGAAGGAAAAAAGAAAATGTACAGTTAAATAATTCAAAAATTCAGGAATAAGAAATTATACTGATTGTTTAAAAAGCGGTTTGTTACAGAACCGCTTTTTTATTGCCGTTTATATAAAACAATTACTTCAACCTTTAAAACAATTTATCTTACTGAATTCTAAACCCTCAACCAACAAAAATGAACTCAACAATTACAGTAAGCGTAACTGTTTATGCGTCTATTGAAAGAGTTTTGGAGTGCTGGACGCAGCCACGCCATATCATTCGCTGGAATAATGCAAGTGATGACTGGTGGACGCTTAAAGCAAGCAACGATCTAACACCCGGCGGAAAATTCAGAAGCACCATGGCGGCAAAGGATGGCAGTTTCAGTTTTGACTTTGAAGGCACTTATGATACAGTAAAAAAACATGAATTGATTGCATATTCCTTGAGTGATGGCAGAAAAGTGAAAATTGCTTTTGAAAAGCAGAATAATGGTGTACTGATAACAGAATCTTTTGATGCTGAAACTGAAAATCCAATTGAATTACAACAACAGGGCTGGCTGGCAATTCTCAACAACTTTAAAAAGCATACTGAGGGCAAAAGTAAAATAGAATTGATTCATTTTTCAATTACGATTGCTGCTCCAGTTGAAAAAGTAGCCTCTATCATGCTTCAGAATGATACCTATCGGCAGTGGACAGCTGAATTTAATCCCACATCCTATTATGAGGGCAATTGGCAAAAAGGCGCTTTAATGCTATTCCTTGGCACAAATGACAAAGGAGAAAAAGAAGGTATGGTGAGCCGCATCAGAGAGCATATACCCAACAGTTTTATAAGCATTGAACATTTAGGTTTAGTAAGAGGCAATGAGCAGATAACAACAGGCCCTGAAGTAGAAGGATGGGCAGGCCTGCTGGAAAACTATACGTTTAAACAACAAAACAGCAACACAATTCTTGAAGTGGATATAGATACCAATGCTGATTTTAAATCCTATTTTGAAGCAGCCTGGCCAAAAGCACTGCAGAAATTGAAAGAGATTTGTGAACAATAATTTTTCAACTCTTTAATCACCTCATCATGGCAAGCGTAAGTACTTATCTGAATTTTGCTAACCAAACTGAAGAAGCCTTTCTGTTTTATAAGCAAATATTTGGAACCGAATTCACTCCGCCCGGTATCAGACGTATGGGTGATATGCCGCCTATGGAAGGGATGCCTCCCGTTCCTGATGCTTTGAAAAACTTAGTTATGCATGTGGAATTACCAATAACCGGCGGGCATACACTCATGGGCACTGATGCTCCTGAACAAATGGGCTTTAAACTAACTTTCGGAAACAACATTCACATACAGTTGATGCCGGATACAAAAGAAGAAACCAAACGATTATTTGATGGATTAAAACAGGGCGGTGTTGTAGAAACAGAATTGCAACATATGTTTTGGGGAGCATACTTCGGCAGTTGTACTGATAAGTTTGGCGTGAAGTGGATGTTTAATTGTTTTAATCAATCATAAGCTTCGCAAAGCTGTCCGGTATTTTTCAATTAATAAGAATTTAGCATGAAACATCATATTCATCCCTGTCTATGGTTTGACGGAAACGCAAAAGAAGCTGCAACTTTTTATTGCAATGTTTTTGATAACGCTTCTCTTACTGCTGATACGCCACTGGTTATAAAATTTCAGGTAAACGGCGAGCAATTGATGCTGCTCAACGGTGGGCCACAATTTAAACTTAATCCTTCCATTTCATTTTCTGTTGTATGCGAAACTGATGAAGAAATCAATCGCCTGTTTTCA
Source organism: uncultured Chitinophagaceae bacterium (assembly GCA_964409025.1). Classification (GTDB taxonomy): domain Bacteria; phylum Bacteroidota; class Bacteroidia; order Chitinophagales; family Chitinophagaceae; genus Lacibacter. The sequence continues at coordinate 9,756 of CAYPBV010000070.1, forward strand.
AATCTTTCAGCAGATGGCAAGATATTAATGTCGTTAGACACTTACCCATGGAGTGAACGTTATGCTTTTTTTCAGGATAAATATGGCACGGCTTGGCAACTTATAAAAGGCAAGTACAGTGATGTGAATCAAAAAATAACGCCTTGTCTCTTGTTTGTTGGTAAGAATTTTAAAAAAGCAGAGGCAGCCATGAAGTTTTACGTAGAAGTGTTTCCCCAATCAGCCATTGAAGGCATCTTACTGTATCCTGCTGATAGCGGTGAAGTGGCGGGTGCTGTACAGCATGCACAATTCACCCTGGATGAAAAAGTATTTATGGTGATGGATGGATATGGTGAACATGATTTTACTTTTAATGAAGCCCTTTCATTTGTAGTGGAATGTGATACGCAGGATGAAATTGATTTTTATTGGAATACGCTTATAGCAAATGGAGGCGAAGAAAGTATGTGCGGATGGCTGAAAGATAAATTTGGTGTGAGCTGGCAAATCATTCCGAAGGCACTGGAAAAATTGATGCAGGATGAAAAAAGAAGTGACCTTGTGATGCAGGCTCTCTTAAAAATGAAAAAAATAAATATCGCAGCTTTGGAAAACGTATCATAACTCAATAAAACAAAACCAATCAACACATGACAACCAAAACAACCAACATTCTCTATTGGGTCTTCACCATTCTTTTTGCAGCACTCATGATTTTTTCATCTGTGGGTGGCATTCAACCAAGTGAGCAGGCAGTTGAAATGATCCACAAGGGCATGGGCTTCCCGGTTTATTTTATTCAATTCATCAGTTGGGCTAAAATTGCAGGTGCGGTGGCAATACTCATTCCTTTTGTGTCTAAAACAATTAAAGAATGGGCTTATGCAGGATTATTTTTTGATTTAACAGGTGCTGTATTTTCTATTGTTGCTGCTTTTGGTTTTAATGCAGGTTTGCTGGGAATGCTGCTTTGGTTTGCAACAGGAATTGCCTCTTATTATTTCTGGATAAAAAAAGGAAAGTAACGATGAAAGAAACGCAGCCTACAGTTGACGCTTATATTGCTTCTTTCCCGGCAACAACACAAAAATGGCTCAAAAAAATGCGCAGCCTTATTAAAAAAGCAGCACCACAAGTTGAAGAAAGTATGAGTTATGGAATGCCTGCCTATAAGCAGTTGAAAAAGCCATTAGTTTATTTTG
>CAYPBV010000070.1:10949-17071 GCA_964409025.1 uncultured Chitinophagaceae bacterium
TATGAAAAACATATTGGCTTTTATGCTACACCTACAGGACATGTTGCTTTTAAAAAAGAATTGAGCAGATATAAACACGGAAAAGGTTCTGTTCAATTTCCGCTCAATGAGCAACTACCTGTTGAACTCATTGAGCGGATTGTAAAATTGAGGCTGGAGGAAATTAGTAAACAAAAAACCGGGACTGATGAAGAGGCGGTTACAAAATATATGAAGCAGTTAAAACATCATTTAAAAGATGAAGCGGAATTGCTCCGTCAATTCATCCTTAAAACAAACAAAAGCCTAAAAGAACGCATTAAATGGAATGCCCCCAGTTATTACACAACAGAAGATCTTTTTACTTTTAACCTTTCCAATCCTTCTTTAATCCGGCTCATATGTCACCACCCCACTATTGTAAACATCAATTCACCGCTGCTGGAAGGAAATTATAAAGACAGAAGAATCATCGTCTTCAAGTCAGCTAAAGAAATAACTGCTGCCAAAAAGGAATTAAGCCGTATTATTAAACTTCAGTTAGAACTGGTTTAAACAATAAAGGAGCTTCCTGCGGAAGCTCCTTTATTGTTTACATTTATTTAAGTTTACTGACCTGCCTGTTTCACCATCAGGGCCTGTATTTGTTTCATGGTTTTTTCCATGCCGTCTGCACTACCATCCAAGAAAATAATATTTCCTTTTCCGTACTCAGCAAAATTCTTCACGGCCTCCGTCCACATACTAAACAGGATCACATTGGTATCCAGATTGGCTTGTTTCATTTGCTCTGCTGCTTCTGTCATACCTTTTGCTACTTCCTGACGGAAAAGAGCTACACCCTGTCCACGCAAACGTGCAGCTTCACGTTCTGCTTCAGCCGAAATTTTAATGGCATTACCTTCAGCTTCCGCTCCTTTTGTTTTTGTAATCAACAAAGCCTGGCCTTCATTTTCAGCAGCAGCTTTTAAGTTGTTACTGGCCACCACTTTACTCATACTCTCCATAATTACCTGATCAAATGTAATGTCATTGATTTGCAAATCCTGGAGGTGATAACCCCAATCTTCAAGCGTATGATCAATTTCAGATTTTACATAGTCTACAATTTCTTTACGCTGGCCTAAGATTTCAGCCTGCCGTTTAGTAGCCACATAACTGCGTATATTACCTTCGATAGTTCGTACAAGCGCCTGCATGAGATCCTTATCACTGAAAAACTTGAAAGCAACTTTTTTGATGGTATCTTCTGTTTCATTCTGAACAGAATAAAGTAACATACTTTTAAAATAAACATTGGCCTGATCAATTGTTACTGCCTGAAATTCCAGCTCTACTGATCTGTTTTGTACGCTGATGCGTTTGTAAATCTGCTCAAGCACAGGTATTTTAAAATTCAATCCAGCCCTGAGCACACGTTGATATTTGCCAAACATTGTTACTACGGCAATGGTTCCCTGATTTACAGTAACCAGTCCGCTGAAAACAACAAATAATAAAAGTGCAAGCCACCAATAACTAACTAAAATTTCCATGGTATTTTTTTATAAATGTAGCATAAAGCCTGTGATAAACGGAAGAAAAAATTGAAAACGATAAACTAAATTTGATAAAAAAAACCATGTCACAGGCAAAAAAAATCTGGTTGGGCATTCTGGCTTTTCTTCCCATCGTTTTAACTATCGGTTTTATCATTTATGCTTTTTCTTCATTTATTCCGGAAATGATCAGGATGGATAAAATGGAACAGGATGAGGAGCAGGCTGTTTATTTTTTTTCCCGCTTCCTGCCATTTCTCATCACAGCTATCTTGAGCAGTCTGGCCATTATCGGACTTAAAATTTATTTTATATTTCATGCAATAAATAATGCACAGGTTAAAACAGAAGAACGTATAGTTTGGCTTTTACTTTTCTTGTTCCTGAGTGCTGTTGCTTTCCCCATCTACTGGATTATAAGAATTATGCAGGAGCCAAGACCTGAAAGTAATTTTGTAAAACAATAACCAATAACCGCTTTATATAAAATATAGCTTCTGGTTGTTTAAAAAAAACAGCAGAACATATAAATTGCACAAAAATTTTTTCATGAAGAACATAATACAACTTATCATCATTGGTTTAGCATTGGCAGTTTCGGGCAACAGTTATGCCGCTTCGCCTGTACATGTACCTGCTGTTATTAAAACTGAAACCAAAGCAAAAAAGCCTTCGTACCAGCAGTTGAAAAAAAGCCTTGAGCAATCGCTTGGCCGCAAATTAAAGTTTAAAGAAAGAGTTGCGCTTCGTATGCAATCCTTACTGCCGGATTTTGATCCTGCCTTACAAAAACGGGCAAACAATCAGGCTTTAACCGGTTTTATTTTATCCTGTGCTGGCTTGGTTTTGTTTGCACCTCTCCTTATTCCCGGTTTAATCATCAGCAACAGTGCGCTGGCAAAAGAACGAATGAATCCGGGTATTTTAGAAAATGGTAATTACGGTCTGGCAAAAGCAGGAAGCATCATCGGTTATGTGGGCTTAGCCATTTTGTTAATTCTCATTTTTATAATTGTTTTGGTACTTTCCGGTGGACTATAATTTTAAGCTTTCTCTTCCCAAACCTGTACTAATTCAATGAGCATGCGTGTGGCTTCTTCCATATCATGCACTCCTATCCATTCATGCTTGCTGTGTATGGCCTGCATACCTGTAAATAAATTGGGACATGGCATACCCATATAACTAAATCTGCTGCCATCAGTACCACCACGTATGGGTTCTTTAACAATTGTAAAACCACAACGTTTATATGCTTCTTCAGCATAGGCTACAATTTGCGGATGCTGGTTCAGCACTTCCTTCATATTTCTGTATTGTTCCCTTACATGAAATTCCATGGAGCAATCAGGATATTGTTTCAACACCGCTTCTGCAATTGATTTTAACCTGGCTTCATGTGCCATTAATCCATCAATTGTAAAATCACGAACAATGAAATCAATTCTTGCTGTTTCAGCACCACCACTAATGCCGGCAGGGTGTACAAAGCCTTCACGTTTTTCAGTAGATTCAGGACTCCACTCATTTTTGGGCAAAGCTTCCACAATTTGTGCAGCAAGTTTAATGGCATTTGCCATAATGCCTTTAGCACTGCCCGGATGAGCTATAACCCCATGAATAATAATTGAAACACCATCCGCACTGAATGTTTCATCTTCCAATGTGCCCAACTCTCCCCCATCTAAGGTATAGCCAACTGATGCGCCTAATTTTTGCATATCTACTTTATCTGTGCCACGACCTACTTCTTCATCAGGCGTAAATAATATTTTGATGGGTCCATGTTTTATTTCAGGGTGCTTCATCAAATAAACTGCCATGCTCATGATGATGCTTACACCGGCTTTATCATCTGCACCAAGCAATGTTTTACCACTTGCAGTTATAATATCCTTACCAACATGCTGCAGCAGGTATGGATATTTTTTGGGTGAGATAATCTGGGATGCATCATCAGGCAAAACAATATCAGCTCCATTATAGTTTTTATGCAAAATGGGTTTTACATCAGTGCCACTGCAATCAGGTGCTGTATCTACATGACTGCAAAAACAAATTGCAGGAAGATCTTTTGATGAGTTTGAAGGAATAGTGGCATATACATAACCAAATGCATCCATGTGTGCATCTGTAATACCAACTGCTTTTAATTCATCTGCAAGCAGGGCAGACAATTGCTTTTGCTTTTCACTGGTGGGGTGTGTATTACTTTCAGGATTGCTTTGTGTATCTATTTGCACATAACGCATCAACCGCTCTGCCGTACCGTATTTGTAACTTGAACTCATTCCGCTTATTTTTGATTTGTAAAGAAAACAGATTTTCCAGTTGCACCAAAATCAAACCATGCACACCACACATCCGGCCATAAAAAATTCCTGGTTACGTGTTCTTTTGTTTTTGATAACTTATTTGCTATGTCTGATAAGTGCATCATCTTTGATTAATGATAAGCCTGAAGACTTACCGTCGATTCCCGGATTTTATATTTCTGTTTTACTCAATTTGATCATCAGCTTTTCACTGGTTTTGATCTTCAGAAAATTCATTGACAAAAATTCGTTTTACACACTCGGGTGGAATTTAAAAAATCATAACAAAGAAGGAATTATCGGTTTTATTACAGGCATTTTACTCTGCTGTTTTATTGGCATCATTTTATGGGCCATGCAGCTATTGCAGTGGTTTACAGATGGTGTGGCAGTTATGCCTTTACTCCTCAGTTTTATTACCATGGCTTTGGTAGCCCTTGCTGAGGAGTTAGTATTCAGAGGATACATCCTCAACAATTTAATGCAGGGCATAAATAAAGAAGCAGCTTTGGTATTGAGTGCCATTATTTTTGCTGCAGCTCATTCATTGAATCCGTATTTTAATCTCACAGCCTTTTTAAATATTTTGCTGGCAGGTTTGCTATTAGGTCTCAATTACATTTTTACAAAAAATCTCTGGTTTGGAATTTTCTTACACCTCAGCTGGAATTTTGTACAGGGTTCTATTTTGGGTTTTAATGTAAGTGGCATTGAATTGCCCGTATTACTGCAGCAAAATATTCGTGGTTCCGTTTTACTTACCGGTGGTAAATTTGGATTAGAAGCTTCCTGGCTTACTGCAATTGTTTTTGCCATGGCTATTCCCGTTTATTATTTCGTGTTTCAGAAAAAGTATATACAGCCGTCTGCATAAAACGGCATCGTTCTGTTTGCATTTGTAAATTCTGTTGTCTACTTTAACAGTTCACTAAAACCAACAATCATGAAAAAAATTATCATTGGTGGCCTTGTAGGCGGTATTTTACTCTTTGCATGGCAAACCATTTCGTGGACAGTTGCTAATCTTCATGATAAAGGACAACAATACACCCCCAAACAGGATTCAGTATTGGCAGCACTTGCCGCAACCGGATTAGAAGAAGGCTCCTATATGGTACCCCGTGAAAAACCCGGTGCCTCAATGGATGAAATGGAAAAAGTAATGAAAGAAATGGAAGGCAAACCTTGGGCACGCATCAGCTATTACAAAGCAATGAACGTTAACATGGGCATGAATATGGCACGTGGTTTAATTGCCAATATTATCATCGTAAGCCTACTCTGCTGGATATTTTCAAATATGGGGCCACAGGGTTTCAGCACTTATCTGATTGCAAGTTTATTTGTTGGAATCATTTGCTTTACCAATGGTGCGTATACCGGTCACATTTGGTATCCCCTGCATGATATACGTGCATTTTTTATTGATGCACTTGCCAGCTGGGGATTAGCAGGCATATGGCTGGGATGGTGGATGAGCAGGAAATAAAGAACTATCTTTTGATTACAAACAAAAGTGCTTCTATCAACTGTTGCAGCCTTGAGTAAAGACTGCCCTGTACAAATAAATACTATTTAACTAAAACGATTCATTCAACTGATGAATCGTTTTTTTATTGGTTATGGCCACAAAAAAAACAGCTCCTCAATGAGGAGCTATTTGCAGTTGGTTTAGATTACGTGTCTAAGATAAGGGAGAAATGAATCGAAACAAGTATTTTCGGCAAAATTTCCCGTATGAGATTTTTTCAGTTAACCCTCCTTTTATTTATAGCTGCAGTACTAACTGCACAAATCAATCCTTACAATTATTCCATTCAAAAACGAATTGAATGCAGCAATGGTGCCGTTGTGAGCGCCCATCCGCTGGCCAGTAAAGTGGGTGTAGAAATGATGAAGAAAGGCGGTAATGCATTTGATGCAGCTATTGCTACACAGTTGGCCTTAGCTGTAGTTTACCCCGGTGCAGGTAATATTGGTGGTGGTGGTTTTTTATTGGGAGTGATGAATGATGGTAAAACGGTGGCATTGGATTACAGGGAAAAAGCACCTGCCGCTGCTACCCGAAACATGTACTTAGATGGTAAGGGAAATGCGCAAACCAATCTCAGTCAGAAGGGTCATCTTTCAGCAGGTGTGCCGGGCACAGTAGCCGGATTGTTTACCACACATCAATATGCCAAACTTCCATTTAAAGTATTGATACAACCTGCTATTGATTTAGCTGAAAAAGGTTTTGTGATTACTGAAGCCGAAGCAAGAAGTTTAAACAATGTGATAGGAACTTTTG
>CAYPBV010000071.1:0-17060 GCA_964409025.1 uncultured Chitinophagaceae bacterium
CTGCAGGGCAAACGGAGTTTGTAAAACAATGGATTGATAAAGGAGCACCACAAAAAGGAATAGTAGCTGATGAAAATTTGTTGAAAGATAAGGTTTCGTGCAGTGCATCTTTTGAACCTCTGGCACCACCAGCTGTCGGTACAGGTTTTCAACTGGCGATTAACACATTTGATGTAATTCCCAAATTTGAACGTGAGGTTTTTGTAAGAAGAAATACACCCAATACCAATGACGTATTTGTAAACCGCTATCAAATGAAAGGACGCAATAACAGTCATCATTTTGTGATCTACGCTTTCAACAATACCGCCTTTTTACCCGCAGCCAATACATTGAGAGATTTACGAAATCCTGATGGCAGCTTCGTGCTTTCTACTTTGCAGCAAATGCAGAATCATATCTTTTTGGGCGGCGGCACAGATGTAAATAGTGATTACACGTTTCCTCCAGGTGTAGCTTTACGCCTAACGCCTAATTTTCCGGTAGATTTAAATGCGCACTATTTCAATAAATCCGATCTTACTATTAAAGGTGAAAACTATGTAAATTTTTATACAGTACCTGCCGCTGCTGTAGTACATGAAGCTAAAGCACTCAATCTTAACAATACAGAAATTGAAATACCGGCAGGCCAAAGAAGAACATTTACCAAAACATTTCTCTTTGGCGCCACTGCACGCATACTCATGCTCACATCACATTACCATCAACTGGGCGAACGATTTGTAATAAAAATAGCAGGTGGCCCACGCAATGGTGAAGTTGTTTATGAAAGCACAGACTGGCAGCATCCGCTTATTAAAAATTTTGCAACACCCATTGTATTGCAATCGGGTCAAGGTCTTACTTCAGAAGTGACCTATTTCAACAATACTTCAAAAACCGTGAAGTTTGGTTTAACCAGTGAAGATGAGATGAATATTATTTTTGGCTATTATTACTAATAAAAATCCCGGTTATCATTAACAACCGGGATTTTGCATGTAACAATTTGTTGTATTTAAAACGTATGTATTGTAATTGGTGTTAAAAACGGATGATGCAATTCTTCTTCTGCTTCTACAACTTCCAGATTTATTTTGATTATCATACCATCACGAATAACGATGTTTTCTTTCTTTACTGCCCTGTAACCCAGCTTATCAATAATTAATGTGTGCTCACCAACAGGTATGTTAAGTTTAAAATTACCATTAGCATCTGTTTGAAATTCCTTTTGAAACGAAGATTTATGAATCGCTGCAGAAAAAGAAGTGTTACTGATGGGCTTTTTAGTTTCTGCATCAACAATTGTACCCTGTACGGTTCCTGTTTCTACCCCATTTCCGGCATGAGCCAGGAGGCCAAAACCTGTAACAAATAATGTGAGCAGTAGCTTTTTCATATGCATTTGTTTTAAGTTGGTGGCTTAAAATTAGAATCTTTTTTAAACCCTATTCGTCTTATAACAGACAAATGGATGAATGGTTCAAAGAGGTTCTTTTTTTATACGAAAGTAGTCGTGTAGGTAGAAATGTTGCAACCCTACACAGGAAATATTTTGTTAAGAACATCAATCAGGACTGGTGCAGTGGATTGGAAAGGGCCTGTTGAAATTCATTCCAGATGTTTTCAGTAATGGTAGCAGCAGGCAGTATATCATCCAGGAGGCTGCTCACCTGACCAATTTCCAGTTCACCTTCATTTAAATCACCTTCAAACATTCCTTTTTTAGCACGTGCACGACCCAGCAATTGAATTAATTCTTCTTTTGCAGCACCACGGTCTTCAGCGGCTTGTACTTCTTCATAAAATTTATTCTTCATCAATCGTACAGGAGCCAACTGTTTGAGCATGAGTTTGGTATCGCCTTCCTTACTGTTGATGACGAGATTTTTAAAGTTCACGTGCGATGATGCTTCTTCACTGGCCACATAGCGGCTGCCTATTTGCACAGCCTCTGCACCCAGTACCATAGCTGCCAGCATTTGTGTACCTGTAGCAATACCGCCAGCCGCAATTACCGGAATCTTTACTGCTTTTTTCACAGCAGGTATGAGTACCATAGTTGTTGTTTCTTCTCTTCCATTATGACCGCCAGCTTCAAAACCTTCGGCCACCACCGCATCACAACCCGCTTCTTCGGCTTTGAGTGCAAACTTGCTGCTGCTTACAACATGCACTACAGTGATGCCATATTGTTTCAATATTGGTGTAAGTGTTTTAGGATTACCGGCGCTTGTAAAAACAATTTTCACCCCTTCTTCAATAATGGTACGGATGTGCTTTTCAATATCAGGATACAGCATGGGCACATTTACAGCAAAAGGTTTAGCTGTAGCTGCTTTGCATTTTTTTATATGCTCCTTTAACACATCCGGATACATACTGCCGCTGCCGATGATGCCTAAACCGCCGGCATTGCTTACTGCACTTGCCAAACGCCAGCCACTGGCCCAAATCATACCTGCCTGAATGATGGGTTTTTCAATTTGAAACAGTTGGGTGATGCGGTTGGAAAACATAACACTTGCTTAATAAATGTTGAATAGAATTAAATAGGTATAAAAGACCCTCTACATACGGAATTTGCAATACCACGCAACAATCCCAATTGCAGTATGAACCTTTGCATCACCAAACAAAAAACTACAAATCACAAACTGCTTCTACCCCAAATCAATTTCAGTATTATCACCAATATTCAAACTTCTGGTTTCACCTTTTACTTCAGTATCGCTTCCTATTAAACTTTCTTCCAGCACAATATCAAACAAATCAGCATAGCTGCCAATGATGCTTTCTTTAATGATGGAGTAATTGATGGTTGTATTATCGCCTACAGCTACATTTGGACCAATGATGGAATTTTTAATTTCACAATTCTTACCAATACTCACCGGCTCAACAATGATGACATTTTCAAAACGATGGTCGGGTGAAATTGAGGTTCCAAATTTTTTGAGCAATGTAGCATTACTTTCCAGCAGGCTTTCTTTATTGCCGCAATCAAACCAGTTAAGCACTTTAAAACTTTTGAATAAAGTGCCTTTGCTAATCATACACTCCAGAGCATCAGTTAAGCTGTATTCATCACGGTTCTTTACTCCTTCCCTGTAATTAGCTTCGAGGCACTCATAGAGCATGGCCGTTTCTTTAATTTTATAAATACCCACCAGTGCCATATTACTTTTGGGTATCTGTGGCTTTTCCACCACTTTTGAAATAATGCCGTCATCTTCTACCTCTGCTACTCCAAAACTGCGTGGGTCATCCACTTTTTTAATGCCAAGCGCTGATGCAGGATGCTTGAGCAATTCTTTTACATCATACTCACAAATAGTATCGCCCAACACAATCATTACCTCATCCTCACCTACTGCTTCCTTTGTAAGCAGTACCGCATGTCCAAGGCCTTCACGGTCGCCCTGCTGCACAAAACTTACATTAATGCCGCTGAATGTTTCTTTTACATAATCCTGAATCTTATCGCCCAGATAGCCCACCACAAACACAAAATCGTTTATACCTGCATCACGCAGTTGATCTACAATAATGCTGAGCACAGTTTTACCGGCGATGGGTATTAATGCTTTGGGCTGTGTATATGTATGTGGCCTCAGCTTGGTACCTGCACCGGCCACAGGAATAATTGCTTTCATTGTCCGAACCCCGAAGGGATTTGGTGAATAATCGAATGCGCTTAAAAGCCCGTGAAAGTAGGACTTTTTCAATTAACAGGTTTAAAGTGGAAGTTGTATAAAACCTGTTTATAAAGAAACGTAAACAAAAGCCTATCAGCTAAGGGTGAGGGCTTAAATTTGCGATCAATTAAACACCTCACCCTTAATCTCTCTACAGAGGAGAGGGAGCCTGAACACAGCCCTTGCATTTAATAGCTTACTACTCAATGGCGGTGATTGATGATAGAAAAAATAAGCTGAAGTGTAAGATAAAAGGAATGTGAAAGGTACTAAGCCCCGTCATTCTCTTTTAGAGAAGGATGAGAGGATGAGGCGAACAACCAATAACTTAATAACCATTCACACTCATGCAAAAAGACAAACTCATTTTCGACCTTATTGACAAAGAACTTCAACGCCAGCGTAACGGTATTGAACTCATTGCTTCCGAAAATTTTACATCGCTGCAGGTAATGCAGGCAATGGGCACCAGCCTTACCAATAAATATGCAGAAGGTTACCCAGGCAAACGCTACTACGGCGGCTGTGAGGTTGTTGATGAAATTGAAACCATAGCCATTGAACGTTTAAAACAGGTATTCAATGCCAGCTGGGCCAATGTGCAACCGCATAGTGGTGCGCAGGCAAACACTGCCGTTTTTATGGCTTGCTTAAAACCCGGGGATACCATTCTTGGTTTGGATTTAAGTATGGGTGGCCATTTAACGCACGGAAGTCCTGCCAATTTCAGCGGGAAAAATTATCGTGCCGTTCACTATGGTGTTACTGCTGATGGTATTGTAGATTATGAACAACTTGAAAGCAAAGCACGTACTGAAAAACCAAAGATGATTATTTGCGGTGCCAGTGCTTACAGCCGTGATTGGGATTACAAACGGATACGTTCAGTAGCAGATGAAATTGGTGCATTGGTATTGGCTGATATTGCACATCCTGCAGGTTTAATTGCCACCGGTTTGTTGAACGACCCCTTTGAGCATTGCCACATTGTTACATCCACCACGCATAAAACATTGCGTGGCCCACGTGGTGGCATTATTGCGTTGCGTCATGATTTTGAAAATCCTTATGGCATTAAAGACCCCAAAGGAAATTTAAGAATGATGAGCTCTTTGTTAGACTTAGCTGTGTTTCCCGGCATGCAGGGCGGCCCTCTGGAACATGTAATTGCGGCCAAAGCTGTTGCCTTTGGTGAAATTTTGGGTGCTGATTTTAAAGCATATGGTGAGCAGGTAATTGCTAATGCACAGGCAATGGCTCAGTCATTTGTAGCAAAAGGCTACAACCTCATCAGCGGCGGTACTGATAATCATTTGATGCTCATTGACCTCCGCAATAAAAACATCACCGGTAAAAAAGCACAGGAAACATTGGATAAAGCCCACATAACCCTCAATAAGAACTCAGTGCCAAATGATGATAAGTCGCCCTTTGTAACAAGCGGCATCCGTGTGGGCGTGCCTGCAATTACTACAAGAGGGTTGAAGGAAGCACACATGAGTGTTGTGGTTGATATGATTGATAAACTATTGATGAATGCTGATGATGAAGCGGTGCTTGCAGTAGTTAAAGCAGATGTAAAAACGTTTATGGAACAGTTTCCGTTATATCCGGAGTTAGGATAATTGATTTCTTTTCGCATTTCTAAAAAAACGCTCTCCAAAACGGGAGCGTTTTTTTGTGCAAGGTATTTTCTCAATCAATCCTGATACTTTCAGAATCTGCTGCTTACTCAAGCAATTCGTTTGTTAATCAAAGCCACTCGCAGGGCCTCTTAGGGTAAAGTATTTTTAATAGTCCGGGCTTTGTACAAAATTGTATCATGCCATCACCTTAAACCGCTACAAATAAGATTTTATGAAAAAAATGGTTTTCTGTGCGGCTTTGCTTTTTGCAGCATCAAAGCTAACCGCACAAGTAGCTATTAATACAACAGGTTCCACTGCAGATGCATCATCAGGACTTGATATTACATTTTCCAACAAAGGATTACTAATACCAAGAGTAAATCTTTTAACTACAACTGATGTTACTACAATTTCATCTCCGGCAGCCAGTTTACTTGTCTATAATAATAACAACCTCATTAGCGGTACAGGCGCAGAGGGACGGGGTTATTATTTTTGGGATGGTACATTGTGGCGCAAATTAATTGTGTATGGCAGCAATCTTTTAGCAGACCATGATTGGTATGAACAGGGCTCTACAAGTGCACCTACAGCCATTACTGCCAATATTTTCAGAACGGGGAATGTTGCCATTGGAAAAAACACCTCTCTTTATCCGCTGGATATTGAAACAACAAACTCTGACAGGACATTTAATCTTGTAAACAACAGTACATCAACCAATCTTAAATATGGCATTTACAATGTAATGTCTTCTACATCTGCAGGGCAACAAACGGGTATTTATAATCAGGTCTCAAGCAATATTGATAATATTAAAATCGGCATGTTCAATAGTCTTTATTTAACCGGAACAAGCCCTTTAAATAACGGAATATTCAATTCCATCTTTGCTGATAATTCATCAGATGTTGCAGGAACTACCAACAGTATTGGAGGGTCGGGTAACGCACAACTTGTGGGAACAGCTAATGTTATTGATAATACAGGTTCCGGCACCAAGTATGGATTAAGAACTTCTATTTTTTCCAATGCCCCGGGAAATCAGTATGGCGACAATATTCTCATTAATAATTCCGGCAATGGTATTCACTGGGGCAGTTATCGTTTATTAACCGGTTCCGGCAATGGCAACCAGGCTACCAATGAGAATGTAATTGATAACACCGGCAATGGGGCACACTATGGCAGTATTCATACCTTAACCGGCAGCGGTAACGGTTTTAAATTTGGAGTTTACAACAGTATTGGCGGAGCAGGCACGCCTGTAAAATACGGCATGTATAATATTTTGGGCGGTACAGGTACCGGTGAGCATTACGGCATCTATAATCTTGTAAATAATGGAGGCAATGCTGCACATTATGGAACTTATAATGCTATGTCTGGCGGAGGTACGGGCATTCATTATGGAAACTATACAAATATTGGAGGCAGTGGCACAGGTAATCAATACGGTTCGTATACCCTTTTTACAAATAACAATACCGCCACGCATTACGGTAATTATGTAGAAATGCTAGGTACAGGAAATGGGCAACGTTACGGTACCTATAACCTGATAGCTACAACAGCAACAGGTACCAAGTGGGGTACTTACAATGAAATAAGCGGCACAGCCAATACACCGCATATCGGCATTCAAAACCAAATAGGCTCCAGTACACTGAGCAACACAGGTACGAGAAACTTAATGAGTGCTACTAACAGCAGCAATGCAACAGTTACCGGAACTGAAAATGAAATTTATAATAATACCGGTGATGGACTACACAGAGGAATATTCAATCATATTTATTCAGGAGGTACGGGTAATCACATAGGGGTAAACAATCTTTTAAGCGGCTCTGCCGGAGGCCAGCAATACGGAACTTCAACAACAATTGATAATACTGGAAACGGTACACATTATGGAATGTTCAATACACTGTCAGGCAATGGTTCCGGCGCACATTTCGGAAGTTCTGTTACATTAAGCGGAACAGGCGCCGGCGACCAGGTGGGGAGTATAACATACATCAGCAATACCGGCACCGCAGCCCATACAGGCATACAAAACAACTTAACAGGAAACAGCAGCGGGCAAAAGCATGGAGTAAGAAATATTATGTCAACTTATGGCGGCGGCTTTCAGTCCAACTATGGTATTAGAAATGAGATAGACGATTTTGGAACAGGTTTAGTTTATGGAACTTCAAACAGAATTACGTCCACAACAGCAGGCTATAAATATGGGGCACAAAACGAACTAATCATAAATGATGCCAATGAAGCTACCGGAATAATAAACATTATATCCGCCACGAATGTTGGAACAACTACAGGCATCCGTAATTCTATTATTGCAAACTCAGGTTTTGTATTTGGCATGGATATTTCACTGTCTAATGGAAGTTCAACTGATATTAGCGCCGGCGTAAGAGTAGTTTCTAATAATAACGGTGCATTCAACCACGGAACGCTCAATCAGATGTTTCAAGCTGGCAATTATACTTTTGGTACCTCCAATTATTTTTTCAATGGCGGGCAAGGCACAGTAACCGGCACATATAATTTCTTCAACACTTCATTATCTACTCTTATCAGTGGCACAAAAAACAAAATTGAAGGCACTGCAAACGGAAATATTTTTGGTTCGGTTGATTCTATCTCAAACAGTGGCGGCGGTATTCATTGGGGTCAATATACTTTTCTTACTGGAACAGGTGCCGGCAACCAGGCAGGAAATGAAACAGTAATTAACAACAGTGGCAACGGATTTCATTATGGTAATATTAATACACTTACAGGAACGGGCAGTGGTAATAAGTATGGCAGCTATAACTTTATTGACCCCGCCGCAGGCGGCACTCATTTTGGTGTATACAGCAATGTTACAAAAGCAGGCAGCTTTGCAGGTTATTTTGAAGGCAACGTAACTGTAACAGGAGTCTTTTCAAATCCATCGGACATCCGTTTTAAGAAAAACATTATTGCTTCATCCACTGTGTTGGAAAAAATAAAAATGATTGAGGTAAAAGATTATGATTTCAACAGCATTGCATTCAGCGGCATGAATTTTCCCAAAGAACGTCAAACCGGTTTTATTGCGCAGGAATTTGAAAAGGTATTCCCATTATTAGTATTTAATCAAACTTTCGTTCTCAATAAAAGCGGCGATATAACAAATAACAATCCTGAATCAGGAACCTACAAAGCCATCAACTATTTAGGCATGGTACCGGTGCTTACTAAAGCCATCCAGGAGCAGCAGGCAATCATTGAACAACAACAAAAAAAATTAGAACTTCAGGATCAAAAAATCCTTGTTCTGGAAAGGCAAATAGCTGAAATTTTGAAAAAAATGGGAACAAACCAGTAAAAAATCACCTTTATTAGGGATATAAATTGAACTAACGCACATTTACATTTATCTTTTATTTGGGAAAACATACAGTTCAGTAAATCCTACGTACCGTTTATTAAGTTGTTATCCAATCCTTTTGTAAACCATTATTAGTTTTATCAAACCGCAAAGGAGTGATATGAAGAAAATGATTTACATAAGTCTTTTTTTGGGCCTTCTGCATGAAGTTACTGCACAGGCCGTAGTTACTGCCACTAATGTACGTTTAAACTGTACTGCCGGCACCCGTCTTGTAATACAGGGTGGTATTTCTTTTACAGGCACTTCTCTCATCACTGATAATGGCCGCATTGATATTCTAACGAACCCCGCAGGACCTGTAAGCAACTGGACTGATGCTACTGCCGGAGGGGCTTATGATGTAAACAGCACAGGGCATGTTTATTTCAGTGCATCAGCATTACAAACAATAACCGGCCCTACAAGATTTTTCGACCTTACAATGGATGGAACTACCGGTATTAGCTTAGGAAGTAATATTGAAGTACGGGATAATCTTTTTTTAAACGGAGGTGTATTTACAACGGGGGTTAATAAAGTATATGTAAGTAATGGCGCTGTTAATGCCATTCAAACCACATTTGCAGGCGGCATTTCAAGCGGAAGTTTTCCGCATTTCATTAACGGACGCTTAGAGCGGTTTACCAATCTGGCTTCTACTGATTATCTGTGGCCCGTAGGTAAAGATGGAGGTGCTGTTGATTATTATGCGCCTATACGCATCAATAAGATAAATGCAAACACAGCAAGATATACTGCAGAATATTTCAGAGCAGTACCATTTGATCGTTCAAACAGACAAAACCCGCCGCTTAACAGAGTAAGCGGTGTAGAATATTGGGAAATAACTTCGGATGTGCCGGGTGGTTCTACTGATGATGATGCTGTTTTAAGTTTATCATGGAGAACTCAAAGTTACATCAGCACCAATGCTGCAGACTGGACATCACTTAACATTGCACATTATCGTAATAATGCCGGCTTTCGCTGGGAGCCTGCTGGAGTGTCTAATGCAGTTCTTGGTACCGCAAGCTTTGGTTGGGTTACTTCAGATATAACTGTTGGAAGTTTTACTCCCCCCGCAGGAGGTGATTACAGATTTACACTGGCTTCACGCATTCCAAACAATGTTTTACCGGTTTCAAGTATTGAATGGAGTGCAGCGGCTGTAAACAAAACGGCTGTTATTAAATGGAACATTGAAAACGATAAGGATGCAGAATTATACATTGTTGAAAGAAGTTATGATGGACGTATATTCTCAGACATAGGAACAACTGCATCACAAAAAACTACAGGCTTTGCCTTTTATTCACTAACTGATGAAAAGCCATACAGCGGAGTTAATTATTACCGTATCAGAATAAAAGATAAAACAGGTGCAACAGCTTATACAAACATCCAAAAACTTATTTTTGAATCCAACGCTGTTGTAAAATTATTTCCTGTTCCTGCTTCCACCATACTCACGCTTCAATTAGCAGCACCACCGTCATATGGCAACAGCCTTCAAATCATTACGGTTGACGGTAAGGTCGTATATCAAACATCAACCCTGCAACAAACGATGCAGTTACAGATTAAAGATTTACTCCCTGGACAATATTTTATTCGCTATGTAAACGGAAAAGAAATTCAAACGTATCCGTTTATAAAAGCAGGTTTCTGATAAACTTATATCCCCTTTATAACCCGGAATTGATAGCTTTGCCGTCAATTCCTTTTTTTATGATACAACGTATTCAATCAATCTGGTTATTATTAACTGCAGGAGCTTCCATTGCAAGCATTAGGTTTTCATTTTACAGCGGCGTTAAAGAAAACAACGTTTTTGAACGGCTGAACGGCCAGTCACATTTTGTGCTGATGATTCTTTCAGTTGCTGTAGCGCTGGCAGCACTCCTTGCACTTTTCATGTTTAAAAACAGAAAACTGCAAAAGCAAATTACAATAGTGGCTTTACTGTTACAGCTCATTACAATTACAGTTTATATTCTGCAGCTTAAACATTTTACCACCGGCAACTTTTTACTTACATCCATCTTTACTTTACTTATACCGTTATTCTTATTTCTTGCCTGGCTGGGCATTCGAAAAGATGAGAACCTGATAAAAAGTATGGACAGGTTACGATAAAAAAAAGGCCGCTTTAAATACGGCCTTTTTTTTATTGAATAACAATGGTTTTTGACATCCGTTCCCCATTACCCGTAAGTATCAAATAATAAACACCGCTGTTTATACCTTGTGGTAATTGAATGGTTGTACTAAGAAAACTGCTGTTGATAACAAGTTGCTGCTGCATCATTCGCTTACCATTACTGTTTAAAAGTAAGAGATCATACTTGCCGTTTTCAAATTTATTCAGTTGCAGTGCCAGTTCACTATTGGTTACAGGATTACCAAGTACAATCCAGTCTTTTACATTACTGTTGCTCACTTTTACAATGCTGCTGTTCAACTCTTCTGAGCTATTAAGTACCACTTTTACCCTGTAATAAACAGTCTGTTCATTTGCAATGGGGTCTGAAAGATTGTACGTAACAGATGCTCCCCGGTTTTCCTTTGGTGATTGGGCTTGAACAGATTTGAAGTCTCTTCCGTTTTCAGAACGCATCCATACATAATACGCAACATCCTGCTCATTATAATTACTGAATTCAAGTATAACAGACGTACCTGATTTAACCGCTGTTAAAGGACTCAACTCTACCGGTAATGGATTAAATATACCTGCAGCAGCTAAAGTAAATGAACTGAATGCAGTAACGGTACCTGATGTAACAGTACCGGCAGCAACTGTGCCAGATGAAGCCGATTGATTTTGGTTTGACCAAAAGCCTCCCCCCCCCCGTATGCCTTGCAACACGTAAACCGGGGAGATCATTTACATACGCTCCTGCACCACATCCGCTGTTTGTACCCCATGATAAAGTAACTGTAGCATTACCTGTACCTGCAGTACGTTCAAGATTCCAGTATTCACATCTGCTGATGCGTGAAAGTCCTGGACCTAAAGTAGATGGAGCAATTGCAGTTACAGGATTTGTTCTGAAAAACTGTGCTCTGAACGTAGATGATGCGGATGGTGTACCTATGCCGATTGTTCTGTAAAATGTACCATTACCTACCGGGAATGTAAACGCTGTGTTTCCAACTTTTGCCATGGGCCCGCTTACATGTGAGGTAACTGATCCACCACTTACTGATGATCCGGCGTTCATGGTTAATAAATTTGCAGGAGTGGTAGTTACAATACCATTGGTAAACATAGCCACACCATTTACACTGCAGGATTGAGCAAGAGTAATGCCACCGGAGGTATTATTGAATGTGATATTATTAAAAGTTGTGGAAGTGCCGCCAGAAATTATTTGAGCTGCAGTGCCATTGAATATTACAGTTCCTGTGCCCGGTATAAAAGTTCCATTATTTACAAAGTTTCGAACAACATTTATAGTTAGATTATTAGCATTCAAAATACCGTTGATGCTAAGATCATTGCTTACAAAAAGATTATTGTTTAAAAGCCTTGCTGTGGGTGAATTATTTGTATTAACGACAAAATTAAAATAAGGAGCAGTACTGTTAATATCAATTACTTCTGATAAAGGCGTACTTGAATTCCCTATTTGAATTGTACCGCCTGTTACATTAGTTGTGGCAGCCAGATTCAAATAATCGGCTCCTGCAAAAGAATTATTGGCACGAATAATTACAATACTTCCATTTGACATTGTAAATGAAGAACCAGCCACTGAAATATCAAATACACCGGTTGTAGTGGAAGTGGTACCCAAAGATCCACAATTAACTATACCTCCGGATTGGCTATAATTAACAGTACTCGTTCCTGTAATATCTGGTCTAATTGAACCAACTGCATTCAAAGTACCACCTTCAATGATCAACTGAGACCCTGAAATATAAACCAGTAAATCATTAACAGCTCCTCCAATATTGGTTGTACCGCCGGATACATGCAAAGTGCCTGCTACAACAAATTCAAAACCAAAAGTATTAATGATGCCTCCGTTATTCCAAAGCCCACATCCTGCCGGTATGTGAATATAACCGGTACTTGCAAATGGTGTTATGGAAACGTTGGCGCTTAATCTGAAAATACCATCCGTCAAATACAAGAAATCGGAAACCGCAGAAAAAGAAGGAGTAGTTATATCAACTATGTTATTGTTTGCAGCACCTGAATTATTGATTTCTATAAAGTTGAAGCTTGTTGTGGGCCCTGTGCCACTAATTGTTTGATTTGCAGTACCATTAAAAACAACATCTACGTCTCCGTTATTATCAGTAAACGTTCCATTGTTGGTAAGATTACCTCCAATTAATAATAGATTACCTCCATTACCTGTTGAAGTTAAAATTGCACCCGTATTAACAGTAACACTTCCTGTTACTGTTAGTGTTCTGTTTGTATTGTTATTACCAATAGTTAATTGACCTGAAGTACCGCCACCTACTGTTAAGGAAGCGATTGTGGTTGATGTATTTAATATAACCGTTACCCCATTTCCTATAGTTACTGCATCAGCAGATGCAGGTACACCATTTGGGTTCCAGTTATTGCCATCATTCCAGTTATTAGTACCGGCACCGCCATCCCATGTTTTTTGAGCAAAAGCCCCGGAAAAAAAGAATGTTATTACAATTACTGTAAATAGAAATTTTTCCATAGATATTGTTTGTTAATTAAACAAATAATGCCAAAAAATTGTGTTGATGATAAGGCGAGTGCAAATCAAAAATGAGCGTACAGGCAACAGACATTTACTTGTCTTAAACAGCCTTAAACAGTTTTACAGTAAATTTTTACTGCAAAAATTGAAGCACTGCAAGGAGATATATAATTAAGTAATGGGCACAGGGAAAAATCAGCAGCACAGATTTCGGTTTTCACAAGACCATGGTCTTAAAATTATATCATAATTACAGGCGGCATAAAAATAAAAAAAATAAGTGTAAATATGTATATTTTTTAAAATTTACCCTTATAAAGGAGAGAATTTAATCGTCATTTTTCAAAAAAGGGGATATTTATTTGACATAATACTTATAAAGCTGAAGGCTTTCTAAAATTCTATTTATTTGATTTTCATAGGGTTCTTAAAAATAAAAATGTTATCATTTAATAAAAACTCAAAAAAAATCCCTCCTGATGAACAGGAGGGATTTTTTATTACAATTTCATCTTTCTTACTCAGAGGCAGGCGCTTCACCACCTTCCTGCTTACTACGTGGAGCAGGGCGGCGACCGGTGTAAGTACCACGCTTAGCAAATCTTGCTTTGCGTGCTTCTTCTCTTTTTTTAGCTTCAGTAGCTTCGTGCTCAGAGTGCCATGACTGGAATTTTTCCATGGCAGCAGCCTGGTCAAATAAACCGAGGCTCACACCACGCAACAAATGCTTCAGATAAAGTACACCTTTGTTTGAAAGAATCTTGCGAACAGTGTCTGTTGGTTGAGCGCCTTTATGCAACCATTCGAGTGCTTTTTGGCGGTCAATTTGTACTACAGCAGGTTCTGTTACAGGATTGTAAGTACCGATTTTCTGAATGAATTTTCCATCTCTGGGGGCTCTTGCATCAGCCACTACGATGAAATAGAAGGGTCTTTTTTTTGACCCGTGTCTTTGCAGACGGATTTTAACTGGCATCGTAAATTAAAATTTAAATGCGTGAATAAATAAGGTTAACTAAGGCGGCAAATTTAAGGGTAGATTTTAAATTATCCAACCTCATTAAACAAAATTTTACCGACGGCCCATACCCGGCATCATCTTACCCATGGGCATTTTATTCATCATACCCATCATTTGCTTCATTTGCTCAAATTGTTTCATAAATGCATTTACCTCTGAAATATCCTTACCTGCCCCTCTGGCAATGCGCAAACGGCGGCTTTGGTTGAGGGCATCGGGGTTTTTACGTTCAAAGGGTGTCATACTATTAATAATTGCTTCTACGCCTTTAAATGCGTCATCTTTTATATCAACGTCCTTGATGGCCTTACCCATTCCGGGTATCATGCCCATGAGATCTTTGAGATTACCCATTTTTTTAATTTGCTCCAACTGGTTTTTAAAATCTTCAAAATCAAACTGGTTTTTACGGATTTTCCTTTCCAGCTTTTTTGCCTCCTCTTCATCAAACTGTGCCTGTGCCTTTTCTACAAGCGAAGTAATATCGCCCATACCAAGGATACGCTGTGCCATACGGTCGGGAAAAAACACATCGAGTGTTTCCATTTTTTCGCCGCTGCTTACAAATTTAATTGGTTTATTTACGGTGTATTTAATGGAAAGTGCCGCACCACCACGTGTATCTCCATCTAATTTGGTTAGAACAACACCAGTAAAATTTAGACGTTCGTTAAATGTTTTGGCTGTGTTTACCGCATCCTGACCCGTCATACTATCTACAACAAACAGGATTTCATTCGGGGAAACGGCATTTTTGATATTCGCCACTTCGGTCATGAGTATTTCATCAATTGCAAGGCGGCCGGCAGTATCAATAATTACTACATTTTTATTCTTGGCTTTAGCCTCTTTGATAGCGTTTTGAGCAATGATTACTGCATCTTTATTTTCACGCTCGCTATACACATCAACACCTATCTGTCCGCCCAATATCGTTAATTGGTCAATAGCCGCTGGACGATAGATATCTGCTGCTACAAGTAAAGGGCTTTTTCCTTTTTTGCTTTTAAGATAGTTTGCAAGTTTGCCGCTGAACGTTGTTTTACCACTTCCCTGTAAACCGGCAATGAGAATTACTGCCGGAGCTCCTTTTATGTCAAATTCAGCCTCACTGCCGCCCATAAGTTGGGTAAGTTCATCCTGCACAATTTTCACCATCTGCTGGCCGGGATTTACAGCAAGTAATACTTTTTGACCCAGTGCTTTATCCTTAACTGTATCAGTAAATTCTTTTGCAATTTTAAAGTTTACATCCGCATCTACAAGAGCACGGCGTATATCTTTTACCGTAGCTGCAATATTGAGCTCAGTTATTCGACCTTCACCTTTAATGTTTTTAAACGCACTCTCTAAACGTTCACTTAAATTCTGAAACATAGTATTTCGCTTTGGGGGAGCAAATGTAAGTAAAGATCAGGTAGTTTTCTGGGCTTGAACCACAGTGCAGGCAAGGGACAGATTGAACAACACTTTCCGGCCAGTAAAGCAGGCACTGCCGGGAGAAGCCATTCTGACGGAGCCAACCAAATCAATAAAAGAATGCTTGCACAGGTAAATGGGTAATTGTAGTTTTGCAACAATGAAAAAAATAATTTCCATAATTTTTCTGTTCATTTTTTTTGTGTTTCAATACGGGAAGATGATGGATTATATGGAATGCCGCCTTACAGCAGCAGTTACAAATACAGAGGATTGCGGTTGTGATACCAAGCTGGCAAAAGCGGTTGCAAAAGAAAGTTCCAACGCAGTTCCATTACATCAGCATCAATTAAAAAATTACACTGAAGAATTTTTTCAGCTCACTAATACTGCTGAGCCTGTTGCAACTATCAATTATTCAAATGGCTATTCAACTGCAACAGACAAACCCATTCTTGATATGGCTTACTCCATCTTTCAGCCACCCAGAATTTAATTGCTTTCTTACTTCAAATTTTACTGTGATTGTATTTGCATAAAATTACCTGCATACCTGTTTTTTAAGTATGCATGGGAATAATTGCATCTGTTGAGCAGATAAACAGGCTCAACAACATTATCAAACAACAAAACTAATTTAAAATGAAATCAATATTTCTTTTGAGTATAGCTGTATGCATCAGCTTTCTCAGTTTTTCACAAACAACCATCAATCAACTAACAAAAGATAAAAATGGCAATACTATGCTGCTGGGCTGCTGTACACGTGAAGCACTTAACCGTGAGCCGTTTGCCGCATGGTTCAATAACAATTATTTCAATTACAAAGTAGACACTTCGCTCATAAGTGCCTTAAAACAAAACATGAATCAAAAACAATTTTTGCTGTTTCTCGGTACATGGTGTGGTGATAGTAAAAGAGAAGTGCCACGTATTCTGAAAGTATTGGATTACTGTAATGTACGTGATGAACAAATAAAAATAGTGATGGTGAGCAATGTTGACAGCCTGTACAAACAAAGCCCGGAGCATGAAGAAAAAGGATTAAACATTACTCGTGTGCCTACGCTTATCGTTTATGAAAATAATACGGAGATTAACCGCTTTATAGAGTATCCTGTAGAGTCGCTGGAAAAAGATTTACTCAGAATTTTAAGCAAGCAGCCATACAAACCGAATTATACGTTTGCAAATCCTGTACTGCAA
>CAYPBV010000072.1:0-8128 GCA_964409025.1 uncultured Chitinophagaceae bacterium
CCTTTAAACAAATGGAAAAGCATACTCAGCAGTTGGATACCGCCTACAATACAGTAGCTGAGCAATAATAATTCAAAACTTTGTGTGATTGCAAAAACACATACAAAAGTGAAAATGAGTGCTGCGTTAATCAGGAGTTCCGCAAGTTTATACGTTTTCATTTTTCAAGTATTTAAAAATTTCAGAAAATAATGAAAGTTTATAATTTGAAAAAAGCCGAATTGCTTTCGGCTTAAAAAATTATAGTGTACTTTATTTAAAAAGTTTCAGTGCAGTACTTAAAAACCAATTCTCATCACTCTTCACCAGTACATCCAGCATATCATTGGCATGAGCGCCAAACTTCTTAATTCCTGTAACGGTATCAATGAATACTTTTACTTCTTTATCCCGCTTATCACCTTCAACCTTGCTTAGCTGGTCCATCAGTTTCATCATGGGGTCAAGTTCACGTTTTTTTCGTTCTTTAATAATTTGCGTGGCTACTTTGTAAATATCTTTTTCTGCAGTGAAATATTCTTTGCGTTCGCCGGGAATGAGAACCCTGTCTACCAATCCCCAGTCAATCAAATCACGGATGTTCATGTTTACATTACCACGACTGATATTCAACTGTTGCATGATATCATCCTGTGTCAACGGGTCGGGTGCAATCATAAGCAATGCATGAACCTGTGCCATGGTGCGGTTAATGCCCCAATGCGTACCCATGGCGCCCCATGTACTGATGAATTGTTGTTTGGCTTCTGATAATTTCAAAGTGAGATTTTTAACGAGCCTAAGTTAAACCATGTTTCCGAATTTTCAAAATATTTTGAAAATTAATTTTTGAAGAGATTACTTCACCAAAGTTGGTTGAGAACTTAAAACGGTTTGCCATGTGTTTGTTGAATCAAGGGCGAAGCGAGAAAAGGAAATGCTTTGAAGGATTGAATAAATAGATTGGTGATGGATGATTTTCCAAAAAAGCGTTGAATCATTCTGCCAGTGCTAAGGCGGTGTGCAAACTGCTGCTTCCAAAGCTGTATATATCGCTGCTCCATTGCTGCCCTGCTGATGTTGTTTTGGAGAAATGCTTCGGCACATTCAAATGCAAGTTTACTTCCGTGGAGCGCCATACTCATACCGTTACCGCAGAGCGGAGTAATCATACCTGCTGCATCGCCCAGCATCAATACATGATTTTCAAGTTGGGCTTTGTTATCAAAACTGATTTGTGAAATAGTAACAGGTGCTTCGTACAAAAATTCGGCTTCTGTAAATATTTTTTTGAGATGTGGATTTTTGAATAAGACTTCTTCTTGCATCTGCTCAATACTGTTACCATGCCTTTTGAGATTTTCAGCCGTTGTTAAATAACACAAACAATACTTTCCAGCTTCTATTTGTGAAATACCGCAGTAACCATTTTCAAAATTATGCAGCGCAATGGTATCAGATGGATGATTGGTTTTGATGTGATATTTCACACCAATATAGTTGTTGAGCTTATTGGGTTTTTGCTGAACGAAGCTTCGGTTCCATTTAACATCGAGATTGCTTCGTTTCCCAAAACTACCTGCGGCAATCCTGCATTGAACATTGTGCATTGAGGATTGAATATTGAATGTTTCATTTTCAAAAAGTACATCATTAACTTTTGTATTTTCTGCCACTGTCACACCAACTGCCTTTGCAATTTTTGCCAATTCAAAATCCAATGTATAACGGCTGATACCAAAGCCGCCCAATGGTAATTGTGTTTGAAATAGTTTTCCATTGGGTGCTGTTACCTGTAAGGTCTTAATAACGGGTAAATTCATTTGCGTTAACGGCAATCCCAGGCGTTCTAAAAAATCCCAGCTTTCCAAACTGATGTACTCACCACATACACGGTGAAAAGGATAGTGCTCTTTTTCAAACAATACCGTTTTGTAACCTGCTTTGGCAGATTGAATGGACAGCGCAAGACCTGCAAGCCCGCCACCAATGATAGCTACATCATATTTTGAATGTTCAATATTCAAAAGTCAAATTTCAATGTTTGAAAATAAGCAACCAGCGAAACGCCCATTTCCATTTTAACTTATAATGAATAATGGATGATTTATTCAGTAGTTGCAATAGTTCTCGTTTATGAAATCCCCTCAATACACTCAGCGGCGCATCATTTTTTACTAAATAGGATTTTGAAAACAATTGTGTGAGCCATTTTATGGAATAATAAGCCAGCGGATGCCGTTGCAAATCGTTTACAAAAAATCCAACCTTTGCGTTTTCTTTCATCCATACAAATTGCTGCTCCAATTCTTCATTAGTAAAATGATGACAGAAGAGCGATGAAAAAATCACTTCGGGTTTTGTTTCAAAATTTACATTTCGGTAGTCATCTGAAATAAAATCAATATCAAAATTATCTTTCCGTGAACGTGCATAGGCAATACAGTTCGGGTTCATATCAATACCGATGAGTATAACAGAAATATTTCTTTTTTTACACCATTTACCAATGGCACGGAGGTTATCGCCACCGCCACAGCCCATTTCGCAAATGATTAATTTGTGAGAAAGCTGAAATTTGGAAAGCTTCACCAGTGATTCAATGCCTTTGATGGTGATGGCATGCCCGCCCAGCCATGTATTGATGAAATCAAGCTCTTTCATATTCTGTTTGATGTCTTCAAACGGAATATCATCTCTGTCGAGCAGTTCTTTTGACGCAGAGCGATGAGAGAATTTATTCATAAGCAGCGGTAAAGGTTTCCATGGTTAATCCGGGTCCGAATGCAGCGCCAAATACAACGCCCTCGTTTTTGTGTTTCATCAACTCTTTTAAAACAAAAAGAATGGTAGGAGAGGACATATTGCCAAACTGCCGCAGCACGTCATAACTTTTTTGAACATCATCTGCATGCAGTTGCAATGATTTTTGAATGGCATCCACAATGCGTTTGCCACCGGGGTGAATGCACCATTGTGAAATATCCTCTTTACGAATCTGTGCATGTTGTAACGCTCTTTGCACTAAAGGTTCAAAATCTTCTTCAATCAAATCAGGAATATAACCGCTGAGTGTCATAAGAAACCCGGTTGAGGAAAGCTCCCACGCCATATCCCGTTTGCCTTTTGGTACTACTTCGCTGTAAAAACTTTCGAGTTGTAATCCTTTTTGTTCAAATGAATCATGTGTTACCAAAGCCGCAGCACTTCCATCTGCAAACAATAATGTAGATGCAATATTATCCGGTGTTGCATCTTTTTGAAAATGCAACGTACACAACTCTGTACAAACAATCATCACTTTTGCTTCTTTATCTGTTTTACATATTGCATCAGCCATTTTTAAACCGTGAATAGCGGCGTAGCAACCCATAAAGTTGATGGATGTTCGGTAAATATGTTTTGGCAAATCCAACAGCTCCATTAACTGCAAATCCAAACCCGGAGCACTCATGCCTGTACAGCTAACAGTAATAAGATGTGTGATTTCATTGGTATGAATTTTTTCTTCTGCACAATTACGGATTGCATCAACTGAAAGCAAACCTGCGTACTTATCATACCACTGCATTCTTTTTTCTAAATTGGGAAAAGGCTCCAGATTTTCGCTGTGCGGATAAAATTTCCATTCAGGCATTGCATGACTGTAATCAGGTACAACGGAATAGCGTTTGTCAATACCACTTAAATTGTACATGAATTTAAGCTTACGGTTTTCAGTTGCATCCAATGCATATACCTGCTGCATAAACTGCAGAATATCTTTCTGGTTATGCTTGTGAGCAGGTGTAGCGGTTCCTATGGAAATAATTTTACTCAAGGTGATTTAAGATTAAGACAGTTATAAAACCTAAATTGGTGCATGTGCTTGCTAAAATATTCATGCGCATGGTATTTTTAAAATCAGCTGCCGCTTCATCTTTCCATACCTTGGCAGCCCACCAAAAGAAGTAAACAAGTATGGGCAGGAAGAAAAGCAGCAAAACAACGAATTGAGCAATGAGTAAAGAGGATAAAAACGTGTAACCCAAAAAAGCCATTGCAAGCGAGTACACAATTGCACAAAAAATGAATGTGCCTTTATAACCTAATTGGTAACTGATGGTTTCCACACCATCTTCTTTATCTGCTTTGTGCTGATAAATTTGGGTAAGCGGATAAAAACCGCCAATCAGTAAGCTGGCTGCCATCATTCCGCTTACCGATGCTTTGGTATATAATGCTTCACTGCTGCCGTGATACACCAGCCAGTACGTAACAGCTCCCTGAAATACAACTACTGTTGCATAACCAATGACTGGATATTGTTTTAACCGTATACCTCTATAGCTGTATGCTCTTGATGCCATAATATATAACATGATGCCTGCTGCAAAATACCAACTGATCATTAAAGAAGCTGTCACAGCAATGACATCTAATGCAACGGAAGTATAAAATAATTGTTTCGTGGGCTGTAATGGATTTTTTAAACCGCCGATGGGTGTTTCATCTCTATCCATATAACTGTTGTAACCATTACTGGCAGGATAAACGAGTAAATGTAATATGATAAAGACTGCTGTTGCTCTGAACCAATTGATGTTAACAAGTTGTGTAAGTGCAAACAAATACACGGGCATGAGAAAGATGGAGAAATGAAAACGTAAGAGTTGAATTGTGCTTTTTTGAAGCATTATAATTTTTTTATGCTTCAAGTTCGGGGAATTCTTCTAAATGTAAATACTTTGTTGTATGCTCAATATGTAATTCAACAACAAATTATAATGTGAGGCTTCGCTGTTAAATAATATTCTATAATAAGGTTAAGCTGTGTTGGAGTATTGCAGGTAATCAAATACTTTCCTTTTCTGCCATTAATTGCTTAATAAGCTGTTCCAGCTCTGCAATCCGCTTTTCCATTTCAGGAAGTGTTCTGAAAACTGCCTGGCTGCGAAGCATACTTGTATAATCATGTGCAGGAGTGCCCGTAACTACACTATTAGGCTGCTTCATACTTTTGCTCACACCACTTTGCGCATTAATACGGCTGCCATCAGCTATGGTAATGTGTCCCACAATACCTACCTGTCCGCCAATCATAACTTTATTTCCAATTTTTGTACTGCCGCTTACACCGGTTTGTGCAGCAATTACTGTATGGTTTCCCACTTCTACATTGTGAGCAATCTGAATGAGATTGTCCAACTTTGCACCTGCGTGTATGATAGTACTGCCCATCGTAGCTCTGTCTATAGAACAATTACTTCCTATTTCCACGTCATCTTCCACTACAACATTTCCTATTTGTGGTACTTTTTTGTAGGTGCCGTCATTTTGTGGTGCAAAGCCAAATCCATCACCACCTATCACTGTTCCTGCATGTATGGTAACACGGTTGCCCAGTTTACAATCATGATATATTTTAACGCCGGGATGGAGTACGCAATTATCACCAATAGTAACATTATCACCTACAAATGAATGCGGATAAATTTTTACGTTTTTTCCTACGTTTACTTTTTCACCTATATATGTGAAAGCACCCACAAAAACCTGTTCGCCCAAAACTGCAGATTTTGAAATAAATGATGGTTCCTGAATGCCGCTTAGTTTTCCGGCCACGAGTTTTTCGTAAGCCTGCAACAATGTGGCAAAGGCAGTATAAGCATCAGGCACACGTATAAATGTAGTATTCAGTTGCTCTTTTAACTCCTGAGTTTCATTAATAATGATAATAGAGGCTTTGGTGGTGTATAAATATTCTTCGTATTTAGGATTGGCCAGAAAAGCAAGTTGACCTTCCTGAGCTTCTTCAATTTTTGAAAAGGAATGTACAGACGCCTGTGTATTTCCTTCAATTGTACCCCCGATGATTGTTGCAATCTGTTGCGCTGTAAACTCCATGTAGTTTGTGTGTTAAATAAAGATAATTCCAAAAACGCTGCTAAACAAGATTTATGATACAGGTACTTGTTTTTTAAGAATTTCGCCCGGTGCGCAAAGGTAGAACTTTTGAGCCGGGCTGCTTCCTGTAAGATGTATGAGCCCATACTCCACTTCTGAAATATCCCTTACTGTACCATCTTTAAAAAGGATCTTAATTCGTTCATTACCGGTATTATACATTTTATTTTCGGCTATACCATCAAAAACAAAGAAAGCTGCTTCGTTGACAGTTATACCCAACCACTCCGCTGCCTGGGCCTGTAATTTTTGTTTTTCATCGGCGTCAATAGGTTGCATCTGCAACCTGGTTTTGAGCATATTACGGTTTATAAGCATGGCGCTCAATGTACTTAATATTTTGTCAGGATTTAAAGACCAGAGCTTAATGGAGCTAAGCACGTCATAATCATCAATGGAACAGAATTGATAAAGATTGGAATGGATAAATGAGGCTGAATTTTTTGTACGCAAAAAAGTATCCAATACGGGATTTGTTGAAAAAGAGGTAGTGGTTTGCCGGGCTAGTTCCCTGGCACGTTCCAGAATTTTTACCAGCATATTTTCAGCACTTAAAACTGTTTTATGCAGATAGGCCTGCCAGTACATAAGCCGTCGGGCCACCAGGAATTTTTCAATGGAATAAACGCCTTTTTCTTCAATAACAATCTCATTGTTATGTACTGTCATCATTTTTAATATACGGTCATAACCTATAACGCCTTCGTTTACGCCGCTGTAAAAACTGTCACGGGTTAAATAATCCATCCGGTCTACATCCAGTTGGCTGCTGATGAGTTGATGTAAAAAAGCTTTGGGGTAGGTGCCTTTAAAAATGCTCAGTGCTGTTTCTAAAGCGCCACCAAATTCCTTATTCAGCTGTTCAAAAATGAGTAATGAAATTTCTTCATGGTGTACATCTTCAATCAGTACATGTTCGAGTGCATGGCTGAAAGGCCCGTGTCCAATATCGTGCAGCAAAATGGCAAGTTTTGCTCCCTGTTCTTCTGCCGCACTTATTTCTACACCCTTGCTTTTTAGCTCAGTTAATGCCTGACACATAAGATGATAGGCCCCCATACTATGATGCAGACGTGTATGTACTGCCCCGGGATATACAAGGTGTGCAAGTGCCATTTGGTGAATGCGGCGTAACCGCTGGTACCAGGGGTGACTGAGTACCTTATAAATTAATTCGTCATCAAACGTAATGAAACCATATACCGGGTCGTTAACTATCTTTCTGAATTTCATTGTTGTAGTGCTGTTAAATTACAAGCTGTAAACATTCAAAGGTAACAGAAGGAAAGGAAATCAATACATTTACAAAGTTTATATACAGGTGAACCGGAATGGATAAAAACTGAAATTGTAAACCTGCCTGTAGGCAAACAGGTCTAAAATTGTAATTCAACAATGGCTTTAGCAAAAATTCTTTGGGTAGATGATGAGATTGAAAGTTTACAATCGCAAAAAATGTTTTTGGAAAACAAAGGGTATGAAGTGCAAACACGTACCAATGGATTTGATGCCATAGATTTTGTAAAAGAAAATCCGGTTGATGTGGTATTGATGGATGAAAGTATGCCGGGGCTTACAGGACTGGAAACATTGGCAAAAATTAAAGAAGTAAATCAATCCATACCTGTAGTACTCATTACCAAAAATGAAACAGAGAATTTAATGGATGATGCCATTGGCTCTCAGATAAGTGATTATCTCATTAAGCCTGTAAACCCCAACCAGGTGCTGCTGAGTCTGAAAAAAATCATTGATAATAAGCGATTGGTGAGCGAAAAAACGACCAGTGCTTACCAGCAGCAATTCCGTAATTTATTTATGGCCCTTAACAGTAACCCAAACTATAATGAATGGATGGATATATATAAAAAATTAGTGTACTGGGAACTTGAAATGAGCAAAGCTGACAGTCCTGAGATGAGTGAAGTATTACAGACGCAGAAAGATGAAGCCAATAATGAATTCTTTAAATACATTTCAAAAAACTATGCCCATTGGGTGCAGCCTAAAGCTGAGGAAGCGCCTATCATGAGTCACACATTGTTTCAGCATAAAGTATTACCGCATGTTGAAAAAGGAACCCCTTTGTTTTTTGTTTTGATTGATAATCTGCGTTTTGACCAGTGGAAAGCGGTTCAGCCTTTGTTTGCTGAAAATTTTCGCATAGCAGAAGAAGAAACATTTTATTCCATTTTGCCCACGG
>CAYPBV010000072.1:8138-9017 GCA_964409025.1 uncultured Chitinophagaceae bacterium
ACAATACTGCCGCAATGCCATCTTCAGCGGAATGATGCCTATTGACATTGAAAAGAAATTTCCTCAGCAATGGAAGAATGATTATGAGGAAGGTGGCAAAAATCTGCATGAAGAAGAATTTTTCAGGGCGCAACTAAAACAGTTAGGTAAAGGCGATTTAAAAGCTTCTTTTACTAAAGTGCTCAATCACCAGGCAGGACAGGATTTGGTAAACAATATTCACAACCTGCTCAATAATGACATTAATGTAATTGTGTACAATTTTGTAGACATGCTCAGCCATGCACGTACGGAGATGGAAGTACTCAAAGAGCTGGCCAATGATGAAAAAAGTTACCGCAGCATTACTGCCAGTTGGTTTGAACATTCGCCACTTAATCAGGCTTTGAAGAAAATCGCCGATAAAAAAATCAATATTGTGCTGGCCACAGACCATGGCAGCATACGTGTGCAAAAACCTGCAAAGGTGATTGGTGATAAGGAAACCACAACCAACATCCGTTACAAACACGGTCGCAATTTAAATTATGAACCCAAAGATGTGTTGGCCTTTCGTGACCCCAAAGAGGCCGGTTTACCCGTACCAAACGTTAACTCATCTTTTATTTTTGCACGTGAAGATGTGTTTCTCTGCTATCCTAATAATTACAATTATTATGTAAACTATTACCGCAATACGTTTCAGCATGGCGGGGTGAGCCTTGAAGAAATGATTGTGCCCGTGGTAAGGATGACGAGCAAGTAGTAAGTACGAGGTAAGAGGTACGAAGTATGAACTGTGGAAAAGTCATTCACCTATTCTTCCTTTTTCACCTGTGGTACTGATAAATTTGCAACATATTAAAACTTCCGTTCGCAAATGGGCGGATTATGGGCGTA
>CAYPBV010000072.1:9027-16847 GCA_964409025.1 uncultured Chitinophagaceae bacterium
GAAAGCGGATTCATAGTTCGTTATGAACGGGGTACGTTTCAAAGCGGCTATTGCATATTGGAGCAGCGCAAAGTAGTGGTGCTGAATAAAT
The DNA here is from genome assembly GCA_964409025.1 of uncultured Chitinophagaceae bacterium. Taxonomy (GTDB): domain Bacteria; phylum Bacteroidota; class Bacteroidia; order Chitinophagales; family Chitinophagaceae; genus Lacibacter. Next base: position 9,119 of record CAYPBV010000072.1, read on the forward strand.
TTCTGCAAATGGAAGGCCGCATTAATACGATGCTTGATTTAATTCCTCAGCTTAAGGTAGCGTTTGATGCACTCACAGCAGAGTCGCAGAAACTCTATGAAGAGGTGCTGGCAATGGCTGCATTAAAGGCCACTGAGGAATAAGAAATGCAAAATATAGAAGTGAGGCAACAACTTTTTTAATTTCTCATTTTCAATTTTTCATTTTTAATTTTACCCGTGTCTTATCCATCTTTCAAAGTAACATTTCTTGGTACCGGCACCAGCAGCGGTGTTCCCATGATTGGATGCGATTGTGAAGTGTGTTCTTCATCCAATCTAAAGGATAAGCGTTTGCGCAGCAGTATTATGGTGGAATCAAAAGACACAACTATCATTGTTGATACCACACCGGATTTTCGTTACCAGATGTTGCGATTGGGCGTAAAGAAAGTAGATGCTATCGTCTTTACCCATCCGCATAAAGATCATATTGCTGGTTTGGATGATGTTCGGGCATTTAACTTTCACACAAAAAAACCAGTAGATGTTTATGCTAACTATTTAACTGAGGAAGCCTTGCGCCGTGATTTTTATTACGCCTTTTCTGACACCAAATATCCCGGCATTCCGGAAATCAACCTCAATACGATTACAACGGAACCATTTATCATTAATGAACTAACCATTCAACCGATCCTGGTATGGCATTTAAAAATGCCTGTGCTTGCGTTCAGGTTTGGCCCCTTTACCTATATAACAGATGCAAACCGTATAGAAGAGGAGGAAAAAGAAAAAATTAAAGGAAGCAAAGCAATGGTTGTAAATGCACTTCGCAAAAAAGAACATATTTCTCATTTTAATTTAGAAGAAGCTATTGCCTTAGTAAAAGAATTAGAAGTTCACGAAGCTTATTTTACACATATCAGCCATCAATTGGGTTTGCATGATGCTATAGAAGCAGAATTGCCTGATGGTATTCATTTGGGATATGATGGTTTAGAACTGCAGCTCTAGTATTTTCCTCTGTAATATGTTGTTTGGGTCTTGTGTTTTTTTGAATACCCGCTTTGTAGTATTGTAATTTGTGGTTATGCTTTCTAAATTTAAGCTATGCCCACCACACGTAATACCGGTGTAAAAGCTTATTTTACGTTCACCAAAAAAGAAAGACGAGCAGTAATGCTGCTTGCAGTTTTGGCACTTGTATTTGCATTTCTACCCACTTTGTTTCCGTATCTGGTAAAAGATGAAGTTGATTTTTTTGTGGATGAAGAGGCTGAAGAACAACTCGCCATCATGCGTACGAAAGAAAAGAAACAAACAGTACAGGAAGATGAAACAAATACAGAATGGTACCAACCTAAAACCCAAACCTATCAGCAAAAAAAGTTCGAATCAAAAGCTGTATTGTTTGCCTTTGACCCAAATACAGCTACTGAAGAAGAGTTAAAACGCCTGGGTATAAAAGAAAAAACAGTTCGTACAATTCTCAATTACAGAAACAAAGGTGGCAGGTTTAAAAAGCCAGAAGATTTCAATCGTATTTATGGACTTTCAGCCATTGATAAAGAACGGCTGCTGCCATTTGTGAAAATAGAAAGTGAAGTAATATCAACAACTTCATCCGGCACAACATCATCTTACAATGCTACTCAACCCGTAACAATTGCAGGCAGTAGTTTTAGTGAAAAAAAATCCAAACCAATTGACATCAATACTGCTGATACAGCCGCATGGCGAAGTCTTAAAGGCATCGGCGCTTTTTATGCCAAACGTATAGTGAATTTTCGTGAAAAACTCGGTGGATTTTACAGCGTGCATCAGGTGGGCGAAACTTTTGGATTACCGGATTCTACATTTCAATCTATAAAGCCTTTTCTTCAACTTAATTCAGTTGGTATCAAGCAAATAAATCTCAATACAGCTTCCGTTGATGATTTAAAGGCACATCCTTACATTAATGGAACCCTCGCTAAAGCTATAATCAACTATCGTACAGCACATGGTTTCTTCAAGTCTGTAGAACAACTCCGGCAACTGGATGCCTTTGATGAAGTCTTGTACATAAAAATTGCCCCCTATCTTACCGTAAAGGAATAAAAAAATAAGCACTAACACGTGTTAGTAAACTTCCTATATTTGCACTGCCGTTTCGATTGATTGCTATTAACAAGAAAATGAGTCATGCTCTGCTTGCAGTACATGACTCATTTAATTAAAAGATGAATTATGAACTTCAAGAATGATGAATTAACAGTGCAGGTAGCACAGGTAGCCCGTGATTTTGCGCATAAACATATCCGTCCGCATGTGATGGAGTGGGATGAAACCCAGCATTTTCCCATAGATACAATGAAAGCGATGGGCGAGCTGGGTCTAATGGGTATTTTTGTGCCTGAGCAATACGGCGGCAGTGGCTTTGGTTATCATGAATATGCTGCAGCTATTGTGGAAGTGGCGAAAGTATGCGGCTCAGTAGGATTGAGTTTGGCAGCACATAACTCACTATGCACCGGTCATATTTTATATTGTGCTAATGAAGAACAGAAACAAAAATACCTGCCCAAGCTGGCAAGTGGGGAGTGGATTGGCGCCTGGGGGTTAACCGAGCCCAACACCGGAAGTGATGCAGGCAATATGAAAACAACTGCTGTAAAAGATGGCAATGACTGGATTCTCAACGGTACCAAATGCTGGATTACACATGGCATTAGTGGCGACGTAGCGGTAGTAATTGCACGCACAGGTGAGCCACGCAGCAGCGGTAATGCCACCGCTTTTATTATTGAAAAAGGAACGCCCGGATTTAAGGCCGGTAAAAAGGAAAATAAACTGGGGATGCGTGCCAGTGAAACAGCCGAAATGATTTTTGATAATTGCCGCATCAGTGATGCGCAACGTATAGGTGAGGTGGGTGATGGTTTCAGGCAGGCATTAAAAGTGCTGGATGGCGGACGAATTTCAATTGCAGCGTTATCATTAGGTATTGCAAAAGGTGCTTATGAAGCTGCCTTGCAGTATTCAAAAGAACGCCAGCAGTTTGATCAGCCCATTTCTAATTTTCAGGGCATCTCCTTCAAACTTGCAGATATGGCAACGGAAATTGCAGCTGCTGAATTACTCATTGCCAAAGCAGCTGATTTAAAAAACAGAGGTGAAAAAGTAACCGAAGCCGGCGCCATGGCTAAATATTATGCAAGTGAAGTGGCTGTGAAAGTGAGTAATGATGCCGTACAGATATTTGGTGGCTATGGTTATACCAAAGATTTCCCCGTAGAAAAATTTTACCGTGATTCCAAGCTATGTACCATTGGCGAAGGAACCAGTGAAATTCAGAAAATAGTGATAGCAAGAGAAGTATTGAAGTAATGAAAGGAAGTATAAAATAAACTCATATTGCAGGGCTTTCTTATTTTAGCTTTATGAATTTAAATGTTCTGGATTTAAAGCCTTTCAAAAAAATTCACAGCCCTGTTACTGCAATGATGGTTGTGCTGGTAACGGCGGCAGTTGTTTCAGTAAACTTTCTGGAGAGGTTCTCATTTATCAGTTATGTAATGCAGCAGATTTCAACCTATGTAATGTTGATGTTTATTGGTTTGAGTATTTTGAGCGCCTATCGTCAAAAAGCAATGCTTAAAAAGGTACAGGAAGCGGAAGATTTTGAATTAAAAACTGAATTATATCTCCGTTTATACCGATTCAGAGTTATATGGTCAATGCTTACAGGTATCCTCAGCACACTTATGTATTTAAGTACAGAACGTACCTGGTGGTTTATCTTTTGTTTGTTTGATCTGATTGTGCTTATGTGGCAAAAGCCGGGCAATAAACGTTTTGCCATGGAATTACAGGTTGATGACATAGAATATGTGAATTAATACTTTGCCCTTGTAATTATTCAGATGCAGGCTTTTGGAAAACAAATACTGAAAAAGCAGTTAAATTAGCAAACCTTATTCAAAAGTTCATTGCTTTTTAAATCGAATCATATATTCACTTACATAAAAACTGGTATCTGCATTCATTGCTTTGTAAAACAAACGTGCTGTTTGTCCTAATTGTAAGCAGGTGTATTTATTCTTTACATCATCTTCTGACTTTGTGGGTTGCAGCGATGGATACCATACAGTGTATCCTTTTTTATCCAGCAGCAGTTGCGGTTTGGTCCATTGTTGAGAATTATCACCTGCTCCTAAATCTTTATGCGGGTTGAAGGATATAAAAATTCTGCTTCCCTTCCATGATTGCCCGGTAACTTCTCCCATGAGCATTACCCATTGATTGAGATACGTATTCCAGCTTACGGATGGTCCCCAATGAAAACCACCTTCAGGCGACGAAGCAGGACCGCCTCTTTGCTCCATCGGAATCTGAAGTGATACCACAGGCTTGCCAATACTGTTATAGGGCGCATTGAAAGCAGTTCCATCCCAGCGGTTTACTTTGCCCGATGGGTTATCCAAATCTTTTAATGCAATCCGTGCAATACTTATGCACTGACCGCTCCATTCTTTTTTTCGATCATAATTGGTGGAATCATATACGCCGGGGTAACCATACTCTCCATAAAATATATACAGGTAATCACCGCTTGCAATAGCAGAAGGATCGCCTACACCGCCTGCAAAGGTGTTGGAAGTGTTAAATGGTTTTAAAATCATTCTTGATTGCAGATCTTCTAAAACAATGCCTTTGTTTTGCCAGCTATGCCCGCCATCAGTTGATTTCATAATGCCAATACGGCAAACTGCGGCAGGTGATTGCGGACCTGTTAAACCCTGTGGCCATCGATAGTCAATATACCCCTCACCTGTAGCTTTATTATAAGGTAGTGTTGAAGGATAATTTTCATTATGATATAACGCATATAATGTTTTACCGCTTTTATCTTCAGGTGATTGATACACTGTTTCAAACCAAACAGCACCATGCAACCCCGGTTGACCAATAGGTGCATTAGGCGGCATTACAGGTTCAGTAAATTCTTCATACTTCCGCTGAAATACTTCATCAGCATGTTTGCCATCGGCATATTTTAATTCATGTGATTCACCCCACACAGGGTCCTCGCCATACTTACCGGGAAAAATGCGCAACGTATCACCTATCCACGCTTCTGCCATATTGCAATCAACAAAAGATTTGAAATAAAATGTATCAGCAGGGGTTAATTCAAAACCTGCAACAACAGGTACTTTTGTTATCTCTTTGCACGAGGCTATTAATAAAATAACAGCAATTATAATGAATGGGAAAAGACGCATAAGCATTAATTGAATGATTAATGTACAAAAATTTCTAATCAGTTTAAGTTCCTGTAAAAATCTTTAATAACTTTCTTTAATTAAATAATGACTGTAATGTGTACTTAAAAAGATGTTGAAAAAATCCTAACCAGCATCATCTCATTTTGTTTTTTCTATCATCTTTCGTTGTATATTAGGCAAATACATTTGACCTAAATTTTTTTTATGGGCGCAGGTTCCATCATTGCTTTAGCCATTGCAGCCGTTGCTTTTTCGGGTATAGCTATACTGCTGTCCAAAGTAGTACTTAAAGCCACTACCAATAAACAAAAAGGCGAAGCTTATGAATGTGGTGTGCCTACCAAAGGCCCAAGCTGGATTCAGTTCAACACCGGTTATTATTTATTTGCCTTGATATTTTTAATTTTTGATGTGGAGTTGATTTTCTTATTTCCATGGGCAGTGGTGGTAAAAAAAGCGGGACTGTTTGCATTGGTGCAGGCAGTCATTTTTTTGTTCATCCTTTTTATGGGTTTTTTATATGCACATAAAAAGGGAGCGTTGAAATGGCAGTAAGCAGCCCTTCTAATTTCCCCCCAAAGGGGAGTTCAGCAAGGCACAAGGCCACTTTTTTATAACTTAAAACTGAAATCATAAACTCATAATAGAAAAATGAGTGAGATTAAAAACATAAAAAGTCAGTTTCCCGGTGATATCATTGAATCCCCCACGGGCGGCATTGCTACAGGTGTGCTGGATGATGTGATCAATTGGGCTCGCAGTAACTCCTTATGGCCTCTGGTATTTGGTACAAGCTGTTGCGCCATTGAAATGATGAGTACTGCATCAGCCAAATACGATTGGAGCCGTTTTGGATTTGAAGTAGCACGTGCCACACCACGTCAAAGCGATGTAATTATTATAGCAGGTACTATCGTTAATAAGATGGCACCCGTATTAAAACGCTTGTATGATCAAATGGCTGACCCCAAGTATGTAATTGCCATGGGTGCCTGTGCTACCAGTGGCGGTCCGTTCTTTTATAATACATACTCAGTAGTAAAGGGCGCCGATCATGTGATACCGGTGGATGTATATGTTGCCGGTTGTCCGCCACGGCCTGAGGCATTACTGCACGCTATGATCAGCTTGCAGCAAAAAATTAAAAGCGGCATGACCAGGGAACAAATAAGGAATGAAATGAAAGTAGCGTAAACAATGACGAAAGAAGAACAAAAATTAAAACTGCAGGAACAATTTCCATCAGCAATATTTGATGATGCAGGCCAATGGCTTGCAATCAATGTTGCAGTGGCTGATTGGTTAACAACAGCACAAACATTACGTGCTGCCGGTTTTGATTATTTGTTTTGTTTAACCTGTGTTGATTATAAAACACATCTCACTATGGTGTATCACATGGAATCAACAAGTGAAAGAACACCATTAGTGGTAAAAGTGCAACTCGACAGAAACAAACCTGAAATTGAAACTGTATCACATATTTGGCGAACAGCGGAGTTTCATGAGCGTGAAGTGTATGAATTGTTTGGTGTAAACTTTTTGAATCACCCTGATTTGCGTTTGTTGATTTTACCTGATGGATGGGAGGGCAGGAATCCGTTACGGAAAGATTTTGAAGATCCTGTAAACATGATCAAGTTGTAATGTATCACCAAGTTGAAATAGTAAAAGAGTCTGTACAAACAGAGCCAAACGTTTTTGATGACATGGTCATCAATGTGGGGCCGCAGCATCCTGCTACGCATGGCGTATTACATTTAGTAATTACTCTCAACGGTGAAACAATCAAGAAAGTAGAACCGCATCTCGGTTATATCCATCGCTCTATTGAAAAGATGTGTGAGAGTTTAAGTTTCCGGCAGTTTATTTACGTAACCAGTAAAATGGATTATCTCTCATCACACATTAATAATCATGGTTGCTGTTTGTGTGTGGAGCAGGGATTGCAGATTGAAGTACCGCAAAAAGCACAGGTTATACGTGTGTTGATGGATGAATTAACCCGTATTGCAAGCCATGTACTATGGTGGGGCGCCATGGCAATGGATGTGGGAGCACTCACACCTTTCTTTCTTTCGTTTCGTGAACGGGAAATGATCAATGATATTATGGAAGAAACCTGCGGCACAAGATTGACGATGAATTATATGGTGCCCGGTGGTGTAATGACAGATGTGCATCCAAACTTTGTAAATAGAGTAAACGAATTCATCCGTCATTTCAAAAGCAAGATTGATGAGTATGATGAATTAGTTACGAATAATGTGATTTTTCAAAACAGAACCAAAGGCGTTGGTGTACTGAGTAAGGAAGATGCTGTTTCATTTGGTGTAACAGGCCCTGCTGCAAGAGGAAGCGGTGTGAGTTGTGATATACGCAAGTTGTATCCTTATGAAGTTTATCAACAACTCAACTTTGAAGAAGTGATTGAAACGGCGGGCGATTCATTTGCACGCTATGTGGTACGTCTTAAAG
>CAYPBV010000073.1:0-16697 GCA_964409025.1 uncultured Chitinophagaceae bacterium
GTACTATGCAGATGTGGCTGTGAAAGATGGCAAGATTGTACGCATTCAAAAAAACATCAATACTTCAGCCAAAAAAATCATTGATGCCAAAGGATTGATTGTAGCGCCCGGCTTTATTGATGTGCATGCACATATTGAAAACGGTGTGTTTGAAAATCCATTAGCACACAATTATATCTATGATGGTGTTACTACTGTTATTACCGGTAATTGTGGCAACTCGGCAGACGACTTGAATGCTTTCTTTTTCAGGCTCGACAGTATTAAAACATCCATCAATGTGGCCTCGCTTGTGGGGCATAACACTGTACGCCGTTTAATCATGGGTAATGATAACAGGTTTGCAACGCCAGAGGAACAACTAAAGATGGAAGCATTGATTGCAAAAGCAATGAGCCAGGGTGCAGTAGGTATGTCAACCGGGTTGATTTACCTGCCCGGCATGTACAGTAATACGGATGAAGTAGTAGGTCTTGCCAAAGAAACTGCTAAATACAGAGGTGTGTATGCATCACACATTCGTAATGAAGAAAATACAGCCATCGAAGCAATTACCGAAGCTATTGCCATTGGCAAAGCCGCAATGATACCTGTTCAAATTTCTCACATTAAAGTAGCAAGCCCCTCTAACTGGGGCCGCTCACCCGAAGCATTGGCATTAATTGAAAAAGCAAGACTGGAAGGTTATGATGTAACGATTGATCAATACCCTTATACTGCTGCAAGTACCAATCTTGGTATTCGCTTACCTGATTGGGCATTGGCAGGCGGGCCGGACTCTATGAAGAAAAGGATTAACGATCCCGTGGTTCATGAGCAAATCATTAAGGGTATGCTGGAACAACTGAAACGTTATAAATATAAAAATTACAGTTATGCAGTAGTAGCCAATCATGTTGCTGATACAACACTTAATGGAAAAAGCATTTCTGAAATTAACATACTGAAAGGACGTAAAGCAACTACACGCAATGAAGCTGAAACCATCCTGGATTTAATGCTGGCCGGCGGTGCTCAAATGGTCTATCATATGATGAATGAAAAAGATGTACAATACTTTATGAAATATCCTTACAATATGATTGGGGCCGATGGTGGTGTAGCTACAGGAAAAGGCATGCCACATCCACGTACGTATGGCACCAATGCACGTGTGCTGGGAGTATATGTGCGTGAGCAAAAAATTATTTCGCCGGAAGAAGCTATCAGAAGAATGACATCACTTGCTGCACAAAAATTTCAATTGAAAGACAGGGGTATGATTAAAGAAGGAATGGCGGCAGATATTGTTGTGTTCGATGAAGCAACAGTAAAAGACAATGCAACCTATGAACAGCCGCATCAGTTTTCAAGTGGTTTTTATTTTGTATTGGTGAATGGTGAATTGGTGATTGATGGAGGAAAACATAATGGTGTGCGAAGTGGAAGGGTATTGAAAGGCTTGGCATTTTCAATGCAGGACTAAGTCTCTCCAACAAATACTGCCTGAAAAACGGAACTCTTATTGCCTGCAGGAAGTGTGGCAAAAAACCTGTTTCAACCGCCCGTCAAATTATTCGCTCCCGTTTCAAAATCATTTTTAACTTACCACAAACTTTTTTATTTATGAGATTATTGCTCCCGTTGCTGATGGCATCTATTGCCTTATCATCATCAGCCCAATCAAAAACAGACTCCACAAAAAAAGATTCTGTTCCGCACACCAAGTTTGCCAATCTTCCTTTAAAACCGGAACGGCAAATAAAATTCAACACCAAAGAAGGTACATGGATGAGTGTGGATGTAAGCCCCGATGGCAACACCATTGCATTTGATTTGCTGGGCGATATCTACACCATTCCCATCAGCGGTGGTAAAGCCACGCCTGTTACAAAAGGCATGAGCTATGAAACCCATCCACGTTACAGCCCGGATGGAAAGAAAATCTTATTTACCAGCGACAGAAGCGGAAGCGATAATATCTGGTATATGGATTTTGAAAAGCAGGATACCATTCAACTCACTAAAGATGGAGTTGATGATTTTCCCGGTGCTGTATGGACACCCGATGGTAATTACATCATCGCATCCAAAGGAAGGCGCCTGCCCAAGCTGTATCTCTACCACAAAGATGGTGGTGGTGGTATTGCATTGAATGATCAGTTAGCACCTTTCAAAACCACAGATCCGTTTGTAAGTCCCGATGGTAATACTGTTTATTACAGTCAGCGTATCGGTTCATGGAATTACAATGCCTTATTACCACAATATCAAATCGGCACTTACGATCGTAAAAAAGGCATCACAAATACGATTACCTCCCGTTATGGTTCTGCATTTACACCCACACTCAGTAAAGACGGACAATGGTTGGCTTACGGCAGCCGTTATCAGGATAAAACAGGTTTGATTTTACGCAACATGAAAACAGGTGATGAAAAATGGCTGGCTTATCCGGTGCAGCGTGATGAACAGGAAAGTATTGCACCGCAGGGTGTATTACCCGGTATGAGTTTTACTCCCGATAGTAAATTTTTAATTGCCAGCTATGGCGGTAAACTCTGGAAGCTGCCCGTTGATGGAAGTAAAGCATCTGAAATTCCTTTTGAAGTAGATGTAGCATTGGAAATGGGTCCTCGTTTGTATTTCAATTATCCTATCAAAGACACAAGTGCGGCACTTGCCACACAAATACGTGATGCTGTTCCCAGTCCGGATGGCAAGCAACTTGCCTTCACATCACTCAATCGTTTATATGTAATGGATTATCCCAAAGGAACACCACGCCGTGTTACCAATTTCAATTTTACAGAAGCCATGCCAGCGTGGAGTCCGGATGGTAAACAATTGGTGTTTGTAACATGGAATGAGGCTGAAGGTGGCGCTGTTTACAGAGCAGGTTTAGGAGCCAAACCATCCATCACCAAACTCACGAATGAAGGCGGTGTGTATATGCAACCGGCATGGAGTTACAATAACAGGATTGCTTTTTACAAAGCACCCAAACGTGTATTTGCAGATGCAGAAAATCCATTCTTCAGCGGTGCAGAAGGTGAACTGGTGTGGATGAATGCTGCAGGCGGTGCATTGAACCTTGTTGAAAATGCCAATCAGTACGGTAATGTACATTTTACAAAAGATACCACACGCATTTTCTTAAATCGTGGTGATGGTTCTTTGATTTCAGTACGATGGGATGGTTCGGATGTAAAAATTCATGCACGCATCACCGGTATCGTTACTTATGGTTCTGTTGCTGATGCACATGATGATCATCAGCACGGCAATCCTGAAACACAGGATAATCCTGATGCCAACCCCATTAAATATGTAATGGGTAAGCCAATGTTGAAACCCAGTGATGCCGTGAACTATTGCATGTTACCACAAGGAGCCAGCAACCGTGAACCGCAGAATATGCCCACACCTGCCGGTACTATTTTAATGGCACCGGTTGGCAACCAGGCGGTGGCACAGGTAAACAACAACGTGTATGTGATTACCATTCCTGAAGCAGGTAAAGTGCCCACTATCAATGTTGGTAACCCTGCATTCAGTTCTTTCCCATCCAAACAATTAACAGAGATTGGTGGCGAGTGGCCCGCATGGGAAGCTGATGGTAAAAAAGTACACTGGAGTTTGGGTAACGGTCACTGGGTGTATGATGTAGAGCGTGCAAAGTTTGTAGAAGACTCGGTAAAAGCAGCAAAGAAGCTGGAAGCAAAAACAAAAGCAGACAGTATTGCTGCCCTGTTAAAGCTGGGACCCGATGCAAAAAAATTAGCCGACTCTCTTGCTAAGAAAAGAACAGACAGCATTGCTGCAGTTTATAAAGCTGATACTGCACTGGCCAGGCGTGACAGTATTGCAAAAGTGGAACTGAAGAAAAAAGAAAAATACACACCTGAAGAAAACCAGGTAAAAGTGTATTATGCAAAAGATATTCCCACCGGCACTGTGCTGTTAAAGAACGCACGCATCATTACCATGAAAGGAGCCGAAGTAATTGAAAGTGGTGATATTCTCATTGTAAATAACCGCATTAAACAGGTAGGTAAAACAGGAAGCATCACAGCACCGCCGGGTACAAAAGAAATTGATTGTACCGGCAAAACAATTACACCCGGCTTTATAGATACACACTCACATATGTGGCCCTTCTGGGGATTGCATAAAAACAGTGTTTGGATTTATGCAGCCAATCTTGCTTACGGTGTAACAACCACCAGAGATCCGCAAACGGCTACAACTGATGTATTGACTTATGGTGATATGGTTGAAGCAGGCATGATGCCCGGCCCTCGTGTTTACAGCACGGGCCCCGGTGTTGGGTTCTGGATGTATAACCTGAAAGATTTAGAGCAAACAAAGAATGTATTAAAACAATACAGCAAGTATTACAACACACAATATATTAAAATGTATTTGGTGGGTAACAGGCAACACCGTCAATGGGTGATTATGGCGGCCAAAGAACAAAAGCTGATGCCAACTACAGAAGGTGGCCTGGATTTTAAACTGAACATGACACAGTTGTTTGATGGTTATCCCGGTCATGAACATTCCATTCCTATTTTCCCGTTGTTCAATGATGTAACAAAAACCATTGGTGAAAGTAAGATGGCATACACACCCACTTTACTCGTAGCGTATGGCGGTCCCTGGGCTGAGAACTATTACTACACAACTGAAAGTCCGCTGCATGATCCCAAGCTCAACCGATTTACTCCGTATGAAGAGCTGAGCAGTAAAGCACGTCGCCGTGCAGGTGGATTGGGTGGATGGTTTACACCGGAAGATCATGTGTTTAGTAAACATGCACAGGGAGTAGCAAGTGTTGTGAACAATGGTGGTCTTGCTGGTGTAGGAAGTCATGGTCAGTTGCAGGGCTTGGGTTATCATTGGGAGTTGTGGAGTGTGCAGAGTGGTGGTATGAGCAATCTGCAGGCCTTGCAGGTAGCCACCATCCTTGGTGCAGAAGCATTGGGATTGGATAAAGAACTGGGAAGTGTGGAAGAAGGCAAGATGGCTGATTTGATTATTATGGATCAAAATCCTTTAATCAATATCCGCAATACCAATACCATTCGCTATGTAATTAAGAATGGAAGAATGTATGATGGCAATACGCTGGATGAAATTTATCCCACACCACGTAAGCTGGATATTACACCATGGACCAAACCGGTACCGGCCGTAACAACAGAAGTGAAGCAATAAATAGTTTGAATAAAAAGAGAAAGCCGCATCAATGATTGATGCGGCTTTTATTTTCATAATATTTTTTTTACTCTTCTTCTTTCGGCATTACCACATTAATCAACCCTCTTCTGTTTTTGGCACGGCCTGCAGGATTATCCTTACCGTCAATCTCTTCCAGTTCTACAGGGCAGCACTCACCAAACGATTCAATGCTGATGCGGCTGCTGTCAATGCCTTTGCTTATGAAGTAGTTCATACAGGCACGGGCACGTTTATCAGCCAGTATTTTATTGTATTCATCAGAACCCAGCTTATCAGTATAACCTGAAATCTGAAGCGTTGCACCGGGGAACTGTGTTAACACCGTAAGTACTGAATCAAGTGTTGCCGCTGCATCGGGTTTAATATTGTGCTTATCAAAATCAAAATACACGGTTACCAATGTTTCAGGACGCAGCACGACACGCTTCTCAATAAATTCATCTTTGTTTGTAAGTACATCCACAGCCCAGTCTCTGTCGTCTGTTGTTTCAATAGTTGAAGCAGTTGTTTTTGCCTTGTAATATTTTTTTGCAAAGCTGAGTGTGTAAGGACCTTTTCCTTCCAGCCCAAATGTATAACCACCCTGTACATCGGTCGTTTGCTTCCAGGTGTTACCTGCTTCATCTTTTAATGTTACTTCAGCATCTGCCACCGGACTTTGATCTGTAAGGTCACGAACAATACCTCTGAGCTTTTCTTTCTTGGGTGCTTTTGTTACTGTATAATTTTGCAGACAGCAATCACTTCCTCTGTCTGAGCTGAAGATGGCTTTCTCTAAAAGTGCAGCACCTTCCGGTGCAAAAAAGTACACATCATCTCTTGATGAGTTTACAGGATGACCTGCATTTTCTACCCTGCTCCAGTTACCTGCAGCACCTTTGCTCATGTACAAATCAAATCCGCCCATGCCTTCATGTCCATTGCTTGAAAACACAAGTGTAGCTGTAGTGTTGTGATAAAATGGTGTTTGCTCATCTGCCTTAGTATTAACGGCTGCACCTGCATTTACAGGAGCGCCTGTTGTGCCATCAGCATTCAAGGGTGCATACCAGATGTCATAACCACCGCTGCCGCCCTGCATGTTACTTGCAAAGAAGAGGTACTTACCATCAGCAGTGATAAAAGGTTGCTTACTGCTGCTTCCTTCTTTATTAATGGATGTTACAGGCTGCACATTGCCCCAGCCTTTATCTGTTTTTGATGCATGATAAATAGATGCAGTAGTTGTGTTGTTTTCTTTTGTCCACTGTGTAAAAAACAAATGCTTACCATCAGCACTTACAGCAGCAGCGCCCTGCTGCATGGGAGCAGCTGCACCTTCAATCACTACTTCTTCAGCCGCATCAAAACTTCCGTTGCTGTATGTTGTTTGAAACAGTCGGCTTCTGTTGGGATTGACACCTGCAAGTGCGGCGGTATCTGTTGCTGTACTTGTAATGATGAATTGATTACCGTTTACATGCGCCGGTGCAAACGATCCTTTATCTGTTCCCTGCAATGGGATTTGTTTGAGTGTAAACATCACCGTATCCGGACGGTTTAATTGTGAACGGATAAAGCGGATGGTGGCGAGTTCTTTTTCTGCTGCTTCTTTGTATGGATCATTGGCGGTGGCATTCGCCTGATAGTTTTGAATACTTGTTTCAGCATCAGCATATTTACCCAGTGCACGTTCACATACAGCTTTCCAATACCATACGTGATTGAACTTTTGCGGATCAACAGTTGCCAGTTCTTTATATGCTGCAATGGCATCATTTAAATAATTAGCCAACCGATAGCTTTCTGCTTTGCGGTATAAGATATCATTCTTGGTTACACCTTTTCCTGCTCCTGTACCTGCGGCTGTTCTTCTCCGCTTGGAATTCAACGGAAAGTTTGCCTGTACAATTTGTTTGGATGAGGGTGCTAAATATTGTTCAAACAGTTTAGCTGCGGTGTAGTAATCACCTTTGGCAAAATACTGTTCTGCCTGTGTGATGCGTTTATCCGTCTGTGCTGCTGCATGCATACTCATGCAACTCAAAACAACACAGGAGACTACTGTAAACGAATAGTGCTTGAATGTATAAAGAGGATTGGGTTTCATATTACTGAGTTTCTTCATGGATAATGTTGTTTGCAAAAGGTTTACAATCTGGCGCAACGTATAAAATCAAAAATGCTGCGGGTGCTGCTGCGTTTGATATACGTTAAACTCAGTTCAAAACTGTTTACATTTCTTGTCATGGCGCCCAGTTTTGATGTATTTACATCATAACTCAATCCCACGATAAAATTTTTCCAGTCCACACCCACAAAAGGTGCTACTGCATCTTTATATCTGTAATAACCACCCAGCATAAAATCTGTTTCAGCATTTACATTCACCTGTGCATACACACCCAGCATAGTTACACTGGCTGTACCCTGGCGCATATACTTTACATGCGGAATGATATTGGTACGTTCAGAAAAATTATAGCTCACACCTCCGTGAATTACATAACGCATCGGTATGGCGTTGAGCTCAGTACTTTGACTGGCAATGATGGGATCTTTGGGTCGTGTAATATGAAACATGGAAAACCCAGCGAAGATGTTTGTCTTTTTATCAGGCGTTGCATCGTAGTACAATGCACCTGCTCCTGCATCAAACACTGTTGAGTTGGTTCGGTTAAATGTTTCATTCGTTACATTGTTTGCATTATAACCGGTGATAGGATTCCATTGATCGCCCCATTTAAACTTTGTGGGATCCACACGTCGGCTGATGATGCCGGCCTGTAATGCAAGCACCACTCTGTGGTTTCCTTCAGCACCAAATTTTACACCGGTGTACGCAACAGATGCATAGGCATTGGTATAGTTAAAACCACCATCGCCTGCTGTTTGGTTCATAATGTTGGCACCTACTGCAATATTCCGGTTTGTACGGGCATCAAAAGAAAGCCCCACTGTACGAAATGGATTGGTGATAGATGACCATTGGTTGCGGTACACAGATGATACACGGTAATCACCATCACTTCCTCCCGTCATAGCAGGATTGATGTACATGGGATAGGTGTAGTTTTGTGTAAAATGCGGATCTGTTTGCGCTTTTAACTGCAGCATACTTGTAGTAAGTACCAGTGCTGCAAAAAATCGTTTCAGTTTCATCGCTGTATGTTTCATGAATAGGTTTTATTAGATATTGGGTTATTTCATTTTTTATCTTACAAGTGTTACGGAGCCTTTTAATTCCACCACTCTTCCATCCGTCATTACTGCACGCAACGCATATACATACACACCCACAGGTTGTGGTTTTCCTCTATGCGTACCATCCCATCCCTGCGACTGGCTATTGATGAAAGCTACCTGCTCACCCCACTGATTGAAGACACGCATCTCTACCTGTCGTATATAATTTCCAAAAATGAGCAGTCTGTCATTCTTACCGTCATTGTTTGGTGAGAATACGTTTGGCACAAACACTCCTTTATCTAAAGGACGCACTGTAATCACAAACGATCTTGCCGCTCCCACACATCCGTTGATGTTAGGTGTTACGGTTACAGTTCCGCTGATGTTGGCACTGCCGAGGTTCGTTGCAGTAAACTGCGGTACATTACCGGTGCCACTGCCAGCTAATCCTATAGCAGTATTAGAGTTTGTCCAGTTAATCGTTGTATTACCCGGATTAATATTTAAAATAGTAGAAGGGACAATAGCTCCGTCGTTTACAGTAATATCATTGATGGCGCCAAGTGTTGGTACCGGGTTCACCTGTACATTTAAGGTAACTGGATTCGCACATTGACCGGCAGAAGGTGTAAAGGTATACGTACCGCTTGCCTGATTACTTACTGTAGCCGGACTCCATGTACCATTAACACCATTGGTTGATGCGCCTGTTAGTGTTGGTACATTTCCGCCAATACAAATTGATTGATTGAGATTAAAACCAAAGCCGGGTGTTACTATCGGGTTGACTGTTACAGTATATGTTACCGATGGTGCACACACACCGGCAGCAGGTGTAAAGGTGTACACACCACTTGTTGTATTGCTTACGGTTGATGGGCTCCATGTTCCATTAATATTGTTATCAGATACAGTTGGTAATTGTGGTACAGAGCCGCCGCTGCAGATAGTTAACACAGTACCAAAACTGAAAACCGGTGTCACATTCGGATTTACTGTTACAGTTAAGCTTGTTGTTGTAGCACACTGTGCAGCGTTATTCGGCGTAAACGTATAAGTTCCGTTTGCTGTGTTGCTGATTGTTGAAGGGCTCCACGTTCCTGTAATACCATTTGATGATGTTAATGGCAATGATGGAACAGTAGCTCCACTGCATATGGTCAATGAAGTTCCAAAACTGAAAGCAGGTGTAACAATAGGATTTACGGTTACGGTTAATGTAGCAGTTGTACCGCATTGACCGGGATTATTGGGTGTAAAGGTATACGTACCACTTGCAGTATTACTGATGGTTGCCGGACTCCATGTACCGATAATACCATTATCTGATGTGCCGGGTAGGGTTGGCACGCTTGCACCATTACAAATACTTAGTGAAGTACCAAAGCTGAATGTTGGTGTTACGTTTGGATTAACTGTTACTGTAAATGTTGTTGTAGTTCCGCACTGACTTGGATTATTGGGTGTGAATGTATATACACCGCTGGCAGTGTTACTCACTGTTGCCGGACTCCATGTGCCCGTAATACCATTATCTGATGTGCCGGGCAATATTGGTACGCTTGCACCACTACAAATAGATAATGATGTACCAAAACTGAACACCGGTGTGATGTTTGGATTTACTGTTACAGTTAACGTAGCAGTTGTTCCGCATTGACTTGGATTATTGGGTGTAAACGTGTAGGTGCCACTTGTTGTGTTGCTTACTGTTGATGGGCTCCATGTACCTGTAATACCATTAGTGGATGTGCCGGGTAATACTGGTGCGGTTGCTCCACTACAAATACTCACACTTGTACCAAAACTAAATGTAGGTGTGATATTTGGATTTACTGTTACGGTTAATGTAGTTATTGTTCCGCACTGACTTGGATTGTTGGGTGTAAATGTATACGTACCGCTTGCAGTGTTACTCACCGTTGCAGGACTCCATGTTCCTGTGATGCCATTGGTTGATGTTGTGGGCAATGGGTCAACTCCTGAAGGTAATGCTGAACCACTACATATGGTTAATGAGGTACCAAAGCTGAACGTTGGTGTAATGTTGGGATTTACTGTTACGGTCAATGTAGTTGTTGTTCCGCACTGACTTGGATTGTTGGGTGTAAATGTATACGTACCGCTTGCAGTGTTACTTACTGCTGCCGGACTCCATGTTCCTGTAATACCGTTATCTGATGTACCTGGCAATGTTGGTACGCTTGCACCACTACAAATAGTTAATGATGTACCAAAACTAAATGTAGGTGTGATAATAGGATTTACTGTTACAGTTAATGTAGTTGTTGTTCCGCACTGGCTTGGATTGTTAGGCGTAAATGTATACGTGCCACTTGCAGTATTGCTTACTGTTGCCGGACTCCATGTACCCGTAATACCATTGGTTGAAGTTGTTGGTAATGGATTTACTCCTGATGGTAATGCTGTTCCGCTACAAAGGGTCAATGATGTACCAAAGCTGAATGTGGGGGTAATGTTAGGATTTACCGTTACAGTCAATGTTGTTGTGGTACCGCACTGACTTGGATTATCTGGTGTGAACGTATAAACACCACTTGCAGTATTACTTACTGATGATGGACTCCATGTACCCGTAATACCATTGGTTGAAATTGTTGGCAATGGATTTACACTTGCAGGCAAAGCCGCACCATTACAAATACTTAATGAAGTACCAAAGCTGAATATTGGTGTTACGTTCGGATTAACTGTTACTGTAAATGTTGTTGTTGTACCGCACTGACTTGGATTATTGGGTGTGAATGTATATACACCGCTGGCAGTATTACTTACCGTTGATGGACTCCATGCACCGGTGATGCCATTATCTGATGTGCCCGGCAATGCAGGAACAGCACCACCATTACAAATACTTAATGATGTACCAAAACTAAACACAGGTGTTATAAGCGGATTGACTGTTACTGTGAGTGTTGTTGTTGTACCGCACTGATTAGGATTGTTTGGCGTAAATGTATACGTACCACTTGATGTGTTACTGATGGTTGATGGACTCCATGTACCCGTAATGCCATTATCTGATGTGCCGGGTAATGAAGGCACCGTTGACCCGCTACAGATAGTTAGTGATGTACCGAAACCAAATGTCGGTGTTACATTGGGGTTCACTGTTACAGTAAGTGTTGCAGGATTTGCACATTGTCCGGAATTAGGAGTAAAGGTGTAAGTACCACTTGTTGTGTTACTTACCGTTGAAGGACTCCATGTTCCTGTGATACCATTGGTTGATGTTGTGGGCAATGGATTTACACTTGCCGGCAAAGCTGCACCATTACAAATACTTAAAGCTGTACCAAAAGCAAACGTTGGTGTTGTTCTCGGTGTTACAGTAATATTAATAGATACCTGTAACGCACATTGCCCGTTTGATGGTGTAAAAGTATACGTACCGCTTGCTGTATTGCTTACAGTTGCCGGGTTCCAGGTACCACTGATACCATTGAGTGAAGTTGGCGGTAATGTTGGTGCTGTTGTACCTGCACAAAACGCAGGAATGGGTGCAAATACAGGTAAGAAAATAGGATTGGATAATATAACACCTGTAAACAGATTGGTTGTACAACCGTTGATCGTTAATGCAAAATTGGAATACAAACCTGCATTCAATCCGGTAATAATAATTTGTCCTGATGCATTTGCCGTTAAGGAAAGAGGGCCTACTGACACACCATCATCAGTATAGGTTACACTATAAGTAGCGCCCGGTACAAGACCATTAATTGCAACAGAACCATCCGTGCCATTACAGGTTGTAGGATTGGTACTTACAATACTTGGTGCCTGTATTGAAAAGGATGCTCTGTAATTAGCTCCTCCGTTATTTACAAATACAAAATCACCGCAACCGCCGGTAGATGTATTTGATCCTTCTACTTCATAATATACTTCGAGGAAATAATTACCTGCAGGAAAAGCAGTAAGATTTACAGGAGCATAAGGAACTGAAGCCCCGTCAGGAATTACCCTTTGCCATTTTTGATCACCTGCTGTGCAGGCGCCACCTGTTGGAAATGCACCGGCATTACAGTTATCATAAAACGGAAGATCTATGGCTGTAAATGCGCCGGGTGTTGCAGACTGTAAATACACACGATAAAACATACGTACACCACACACATTTGCTGTAGCAGGATTTTTAAATGTCTTCACTTCACCTCCACGTAAGATTAATGTGGAAGAACCTTGTGTATGTGCACCCAGGTTACTGTTGTGAAATACATTACCTGGCGGGCCAATGAGGCTTGGACCGCTTCCGGTTGTATTAAAGAAATTACTTTGATTACAATCTGTAATCCATACAGCCGAAGCGTAGGATCCGAATGGTTGTGCTTTTACACTAAGGGAAAAAAGCAGGGCAAGCAGGAATATTCCTGCATAGGAAATTGGATTTTTGGATTTCATGTTTTAATAGGCAGTTAGTATAAAAACTACTTAATAACATGTAAAACTAATTTCTTATTCACAAGTTTTCAAGCAAATGCACTTTTGTTTTAAAAAATAAGGTATTACTACTTAGTATCACTATGCGGAATTCCACATTTCAGCCTATGGCAATATCCGAAGTGGTGTACAGGAAGTTTTACTGATTGTAAGGATGTGGCTTCCCTAACATATAATATAGGTATACATTCTTTTTCTGGCGCAGGTCTCCCGACCTGATGCCTTCCCGTTACTTGTTTTACAAACGCTTTCATTCTATCAATACCAGATCAAGCAATCCTCTCTCGTTACTTGTATAGTAATCAACAGCACTGCTATACAACCAATGTTCTGCTGACCGCACAAAACCTGCACGAACCGGATTTTCATGCACATAAATCAAGCGCTGTTCTAACAGTTCATTTGTATCTAACAACACCGAATGATTTTCATGCTGCCAGAATTGAAACCGATGATTACTTTATTTATCTTTCCGTTTTTCTCAAAAAACATCCAGCATAATTTCTTTTCTGCTTTCCTGTGGATGATTGATAATGGTATCAATATTTTTTATAACTGTAAAACTTTTGATATTCTTTAGTACTATACCCGGCTCATGACCATGTATGAATGAACAGATCATGTGAAAATGGTTGGGCATTAACACCCATGCATGTATTTGCAAACCCTGATTGTTCTGACAAAAACGAAAACTATCCAGCAAAATATCTTTGTAAAGATTTCTTGTAAATATATCTACCCAATTGACTGTTGTAGCTGTAATAAAATAAACAGCTTCTTTATCTGAAAATTTATACTTTGAACTCATCTTAACAAATTACCCAAACTTTGAAATCAAGTAACGATGGGCAACCCCGCCTTAGCGGGACGCCAGTGGGGGTAAATTCATCCTAAGAAAACTACAACACATACCTTTTTAATCAAATGAACTATGTATAATACGGGCTTATCATTAAATACACCACCACACCTGTAATGGCTACATATAACCACACCGGCCATACTTTTTTAGCCAGTTTTCTGTGTCGGTCATACTCAGCCGTAAGTCCACGGTAAGCAGTAAACAAGATAAAAGGAAGAACAAGCCCGGCCAGTGGAATATGGGTGAACAGTATTGCTAAATAAACAATCCTGGATAGCCCTTCACCACCATATTTTGTTTCACCTGTAAAGAGATGATGACAGATATACGAAACAAGAAATAAAACCGAAAGAAGCATGGCCCATAACATCAGGCGCTTGTGTGTATTAAAACGTTTTTGCTTTGCAGCATACAAAGCACTTAATAAAAGCAATGTCACAAATGTGTTGATAAGTGCATTAATATGAGCAAAAATGTGCTTATCAAAACCAAGATTTATATTAACCTGTATCCTGCTTAATACAGTAACAGCAGCAAAAACGATTACTGAGAAAAGAATAATCAGAATATAAGCAACACGATCGTTTTTTTTAATTGATGCTGGCAATACAACTCCCCGGGAATGACGGTGACGGCGTGGCATGGAGAATGAGGTTTTATTTTCTGAATAAATTTCGTTTTTTGGTTCTGTCTTTTTCAAGAATCAGCAGGCTGATGTCACGGGCAAGTTTTGTAAGGGATGCACTGTCCGTACCATTATACCATCCACGAATAACTCGGTTTTTATCAAGCAGATAAAATTTATTGGTATGTAAAAACGCTGTATCTACTTCTCCACCATCAATCACGGCTGCTTTAAATTCATTAAATGCCAAATCATAAATAGTTTTCTTTTCGCCTGTAAGAAACCACCAGTTGTTGTGCCTTACACTATACTTATCAGCATAGCGTTTCAATGCTTCTACACTATCTCTGGCCGGATCCACACTAAAAGAGACAAAGTGAATGAGTGTATCATTCTTTTTATAGGCATCCTGCATTTTCTTCATGTTCCTCGTCATAGTAGGACATGGATTGGGGCAGCGAGTAAAAAAGAAATCAACAACCAAAATCTTTCCTTTTACCTCATCAGCAAACACAGTATCATTTAGCTGGTTTACAAAACTAAAATTGGAAATGCGGTGCCAGAGGGTGTCTGTTCGCTTTTTTCCATCAACTACGGTATCACGTACGCCGTCAAAAAAATAATGCCGGGGCATATCCACTGCACGTTCACTGAAATATTTAACAAGGTAGTAGGCTGTTACAGGCAACAGTACTACAAGCAACATGGCAAAAACTGATTTCTTACTCATAGCATTTCATTCTTCACTATAAAAACCGTCCCGACCTCTTTGCACTAAAGAAACCGGGACGAATACCTTATGTTTTACGGCACAAACTTTATTTTAATCCGCCTTTTTGTCCTTCTTCAGAGTTGCCGCTGTTATCAACCTGCTCAACTTTAACAGGGTCTTTGGGGGAGTATTCATTACGTAGGTTTTTCCAGGAATCACCATCCCACAAGAATGCAATAATGAACCACACAAATAAAAGTAATGGAACTACTATTGTCATAATCATGTTTCTAATTTCATCGCCTAAATGCATAAAAATAGAAACGATATAAAACGCCTTGGCAAAAGAAAGAATAACTACCGAACCTTTAAACATCAGATCAACCAGATGGCTGAACTCTGTGAAGTAAAGCAGATATCCAATACCCAATTCTATAACTGTAATTACGGAAAGAATAATTGTAGTCTTCCAGATGCGCTTTTTTGAATCTTCACCGGGTGCTGCGTGCGGTATGGTTACTTCGCCTCCAAATGTTTGATGATCCATAATAAAATTAATTTCAGTTTCTTTTTAATAAGGTTAAACGAGATAGAAAAATAAGAATACAAACACCCATACTAAATCTACAAAGTGCCAGTATAATCCAATTTTTTCAATCATTAAATAATGACCTCTTCTTTCAAATACACCACGCCATGCCATGATGGTTACAATTATATTTATTACCACCCCACTAAATACGTGAAAACCATGAAAGCCTGTGATGGTAAAGAAGAAGTTAGAAAAATTAGTTGAAGGAATTGTGCCATCAATATTGGCAAAAGGCGTACCGGCCTCCACAGGTATGCGTCCCCACCATGCACCCTGATGGTAAAGGTGTGTCCACTCCCAAGCCTGGCAGCTTAAAAATGCTATACCGCCAAGAATTGTCCACAACATCCATTTAACAACACCTTTTTTATTTCCGTGATGTCCTTCATGTACTGCAAGCACCATGGTAACAGAGCTTACAATCAATATAAAAGTCATTAAACTTACAAATACCAGTGGGAGATTGGCATGCCCTGCAAAAGGAAACGAGTTAAACACATGATTGGGATCGGGCCATGAGTTACTGCTCATCCTTACCGTACCATAAGAAATCAAAAAAGCGCCAAAAGTGAATGCATCACTCATCAAAAAGTACCACATCATCAATTTACCGTACTCCAGGTTAAAGGGGCTTTTACCACCACCCCACCATTTTGTATTTGCCGCTGCTGCTGCGTTTGCCATTAATTCAAATTTAGTTGTCTAACAATTTATGTGTTCTGTTTATGCTACCAATAAGAAAAACACAAACAGATAGAGCCAAAGTAAATCTACAAAGTGCCAGTATATACCTGCTACTTCTACCGGCATGGTATTGTAATATTTTGTTTTAGAGCTGAATGCTCTTGCAAATATTACAAACAACGCTATAACGCCGCCGGCCACATGAAATGCATGCACTCCTGTAATAATATAAAAGAACGAACCCGCTACACTTTCTTTAAATGTTATGTTTTGCTGCCACAATTCATTAAAACCTAAAAACTGAGTAGCAACAAAACCCAAACCCAAAACTGCAGTAAGCAACACAAGCCTTTTATACTTTACTGTT
>CAYPBV010000074.1:0-16541 GCA_964409025.1 uncultured Chitinophagaceae bacterium
CCATAACTGAAGTAAATAAGCAGCAGCAGGCAAATCATTGAGCGCTTTTAACTCTTCACGATAAATGCCTGTTATTTTTTGTCGGGCTGATTGATACAAAACTTTGCCATCAGCAGTTACAATACGATACTGCATTTCTTTTACCGTATTCAGCTTTAATGATAGCACTGCTGAAGAACTCAAAGGATTGGGGCTGATTGAAAACTCTTCCAATCCACTGATGGAGGTAACAGGTGTAGCCACATTTATAATATTACTCACATCAATTCGCACACCGGGCAGGTCAGGATAGAATGTATTGCCCGGGCATTGGGTAGCACAGCCGTCCCGGTGACCCGAAATATTGAAAATTGTTTTGTTACTGCTTGCATGAAACGAAGAAGCAAGTGGATCAATGTTTCGCTCACAGGCTTTCCATGCCAGTAATTGCGCCAGTTTTGCTCTGGCAGCAGTGGAAATGGTGATGTTCGTATAATCGCCCAGCATACAAACGCCCATCGTGTTTCCATTTGTACCACAAAAATGTGCACCTGTTATATTACTCACACTGCTGTTATATCTGCCTTCATATAAAACACCATCCGGTGCAATCAGCCAGTTATAACCAATATCAGAATATCCGGCACCACCGGCGCCCGATGGTGTTGTATGAAAATTCCAGATGCCTAAAACTACTGCACCCCAGTCGCTCGATGTGTTAGTACCTGCCGCATGATGCACAATTAAATGTGTAACTGTTGTTGTTGATGGCCCCCATACTTGTGTACATCCCCAGCCTGTACGATTTACAAATGAAGGTTGTGGTACATTACAGGCAGTAACCCGGTTGTTTATTTGAGGTAGAGGCGCCACCCGGCCGCTTACTGTTTTTGGTTTATCGCCTGCACTAAAAAAATTGAGATAGAGCTTTGAAATCAATATTCCTTTTCTGCTCTGGTTGGTTGCAATCTCTGCACGGTAATATTGATATTGTTTTTCTTTAAACATAAGCTCGCCGATGAAGCGGCCTTTTACTTCATTTACATGCGCATCGGGTTTGATAGCTATGGGGTCTGTCCATTTTAGATTGTCTTCTGAAAAACGGATGAACACGGTTGTATTAGATGCATCATTACCTGCATCTTCCCAGGTACAGAAGAAACTGAGAAAAGGAGCAATAGCAGTTAATGGAATTTTTTGGGAACGCAAACGCATCACCACCGGTTGCGTTTCATTCAACGCACCGTAAAATGCACTACGCATGTTTACAAATTCATTAATCCATTCCCGGCGCTCGTCTGCCTGGTTCAGGTGTATTTGCACTGTTGCCCTTTCACTGTTACGTTCCTGTGCAGTGAGGGCGCTTGTACAAAAAAGAAAAAGAATGGCGGTTAAGAGCGTCTTCATACAATGAATTTTACGGAAGATAATACGATTTTTATAAACGGCTTGCACATTCTCATTCCTTTCTCTACCTTCTGCCTTCAAAATTTTTCCATTATGCACAAACTCTTATTCATCATGGCGGTAAGTTTTTTATTTGCTGCCTGTAAAAACGAAACAAAAGCCCCACGGGATGTAAAGCAGTACACCATTGATCAGTTTTTTCAAACTGAAAGTATAGGTGGCGGTGCTTTTAATAAAGAAGAAACCAAACTGCTGGTGAACAGCAACCGAAGTAAAATTTTTAATGTGTATGAACTCAACCTGGCTGATACTGTATTAACTGCCAAAACCAACTCAACAGTTGAGTCCTTCTTTGCTGTGGATTATATACCCGGCACCAATCATTTTTTATATGCAGCTGATAAGGGTGGTAATGAAAATGATCACATTTATCTGCAACGTACAGATGGTACTGTTACCGATTTAACACCGGGCGAAAAAGAGAAAGCCAATTTCTTTGGATGGACAAAAGATAAAAAATCCATGTACTATGGCAGCAATGTGCGCAATCCGCAGTTTTTTGATGTGTACAAAATGGACACGGCTGACTGGAAACCCTGGATGCTGTACAAAAACGATAGCGGTTTGGATGTAAACAGTATTTCTTACAACGAGCGGTATATCGTACTTACTAAAAGCATTACAACTGATCGTAACGAAATGTATTTATTTGACGCACAAACAAAAACCACCAAAAAATTATCAACAGACAGTTTGGGTGATGCTACTTACAACGCTGCCGGTTTTGAACTCAACGATGAATATCTTTATTACATTACCAATGAAGGCAATGATTTTTCGTACGTGGTAAAATATAAACTGGCTGATGGCAGCAAAGAAAAATTCTTCAGTACCAACTGGGATGTTGCCTATATGTCCATCAGTGAAAATGGAAAATATCATGTAATTGGTATTAATGAAGATGCACGTGATAAAGTACTGCTGTTTGATCACGCCAGTGGTAAGGAAATAGAAATGCCCAAACCGGAAAGTGGTTACATCGGCGGTGTAACCATTTCACCCAGTGAAACAAAAATGCTTTTAACAGTAGTGAGCGACCGCAGCAGCGCCAATAAATTTTTATACGATCTTAAAACCAAAGAACTCAAACAACTCACCAAAACACTTACACCGGAAATTAACAGTGATGATTTAGTAGATGCAGAAATGGTACGGTTTAAATCCTTTGATGGTGTAGAAATCCCGGCAGTGTACTATAAACCACACAATGCATCATCTGCCAATAAAGTACCTGCATTGATTTGGGTGCACGGCGGCCCCGGCGGACAAAGCCGTGCCGGCTACAGCAACACGCTTCAGTATTTTGTAAATCATGGTTATGCCATACTTGCTGTAAACAATCGTGGCAGCAGTGGTTACGGAAAAGCATTTTATAAAATGGATAATCAAAACCATGGTGATAAAGATTTAAAAGATTGCGTATGGGGTAAAAAATGGTTGGCTTCTCAGGATTACATTGATACAGCCAAAATTGGCATTTACGGAGGCAGCTATGGTGGCTTTATGACGCTGGCAGGCATTATCCAATACCCCAATGAGTTTGCCGTAGGTGTTGATTTGTTTGGTGTAGCTAATTGGATACGTACACTTAAAAGTATTCCTCCGTATTGGGAAAGTTTCCGCAAAGCTTTGTATGATGAAATGGGAGATCCGTTTACAGCCGACTCCGTGCGTTTGAAAAATATTTCACCGTTGTACAATACAGAAAAAATTAAAACCCCGCTCCTTGTATTGCAGGGCAGCAATGACCCACGTGTGTTACAAATTGAAAGTGATGAAATAGTAGCAGGCGCTAAAAAGAACGGCACTCCTGTTGAGTATGTGTTATTCCCTGATGAAGGGCATGGCTTTGTGAAAAAAGAAAATCAAATCAAAGCAGCCAATGAAACATTAAAATTTTTGGATAAGCATTTGAAGAAAGAAGAGCCAAAAGGAAAATTGAATTAAGAAACAAAGGCCGCATCAATGATGCGGCCTTTGTTTTATTCTAAAGACAATCTTGCCTTCTCCAAATCATCTGCTGTATCAATACCAATGCCTGTATAATCAGTAAGCACCATTCTTATACGCATGCCATGCTCCAGCATACGGAGGTTCTCCAGTTTCTCCGCTTGCTCCAATGGTGTTTCAGCAAGTGTGGCAAAGCGAAGTAAGGTTTGCTTGCGAAAAGCATATACACCTATATGGCGGTAGTATGTTGGTTTTATATCTGCATCCCGTAAGTAAGGAATAGGCGCACGTGAAAAATACAGGGCATTCATCTTTGCATCTACCACTACTTTTACCACATTCGGATTGCTTCTGTCTGCTTCTTCAGTAATCACACGCACAGGGCTTGCAATATCTACTTCGGCTGCTGCATCGTTTTCAAATACATCTATTATTTGTTGCAGCAATTGTTTTTGCATAAATGGTTCATCGCCCTGTACATTGATGAATACATCTGCATCAATCGAAGCAGCTGCTTCTGCTATACGGTCTGTACCGCTTGCATGTTCTTTTGTACTGCGTATTGCTTTTATACCCCAGGCCTGTACCGCATCAGCAATAACATCACTGTCGCACACCACAATCACATCATCAAACAAAGCGGTAGCTTTTACAGCAAGTGCTGTTTGTACAATCACCGGTTTACCGCCGAGTAGTGCCATCATTTTATTGGGCAGGCGGGAGGATCCAAGACGTGCAGGTATAAGTGCGACATACTTCATTGGCACAAAATAAATCTATTCAACGAAAAAGCCACGCTTGAAGGCGTGGCTTTTATCCGTTACGTACTACAACTTATTTTTTAGCTGTAATATTTAATTTGATATTCACTTCAGGACGAATAAACTTATCGCCGAGGGATTTATCATTACCATAAGAAAGACCCCAGTTGGAACGGTCGATATTAAAATCTGCAACCGTAGTAACACCTGCATCCGTTACAGTTACCTGCGCAGGAAAACTTACATTCTTTGTACTGTCTTTCAATGTAAGGTTACCGCTGATGATGTGTGTAGCACCTGACAGCAAGCTTTTCACTTTTGTGCTGTCATATACTTCCACACTTGTAATTTCAAATGAAGCGGTACCAAATTTAGCTGCATCAAAAAAATCAGGTGAAAGCAAATGACCGGCAAGCTTGGATGAACCGGCTGTATCCTTATCTGTAATTTTTAAGGAGCCGATGTTGATGGTAAATTTGCCGCCCGTTACAGCGCCATCTTTTACTGTAACACTTCCATCATTAAGTGTAAACACACCATTGTGCTGACCCGTAGGTTTTGTGCCGATAAATGACACGGTAGATGCAGCCAGATCCGTGTTGTAGCTTACGCCTTCGCCTGCTGCTGCTTCCTGTGCTTCGCCTGTTGCTGCTTTATCTGCCTCAGGAGCGTTTTGACAGGAAAATAATAAGACCGTACCGGCCATCATCAGTAAGAATTGTTTCTTCATAAAAGTTGATTTTTTTAGTGTTTATAAATGTTTGATTGATTGTATGTGTTTGCTTATTTTACTTCATCCATTTCAAGCTTTACTGTAAGCTCTACATCTTGACCCACTGCTAAACCTCCTGCTTCAACTGTACGGCTCCATTTTAAACCATATGCAAAACGGTCAAGAGTAGTGGTTGCTTTGAAACCTGCTTTTTTACCACGCTGTCCGTTGAGTACACCACCAAAGGTTACATCAAATGTTACCGGTTTTGTAACATCACGAATGGTGAGATTACCGGTAAGTTCATATTTGTTATTGCCCTTGGGTTTAAATCCTGTGCTCACAAATGTGGCTGTTGGAAATTTCTCCGCATTGAAAAAATCATCGCTCTTAAGATGCTTATCTCTGTTTTCGTTATCAGTATTAATGGAGTTAATGTCAACGGAGAAGTTGATTTTAGCATCACTCAGGTCTGCTTTTGTGTGCTCCACAGTTCCGTCAAATACTTTAAATGTTCCTTCAGCCTCACTCACCACCATATGAGTTACTGAAAAGCGGATAGTAGAATGTACTTTATCAACCTTCCACTTAGTGGGAGTCTGTAAGGCAGCTGATGCTGCTGTGTTTGTTTGTTGAGGTAAAACCGCTGATAAGCTGACCATGCCTGCACCGGCCATCAGCACAAATAATAATTGTTTCATTGTTCAATTGATTTAGACTGCAAAGATGGGAAATTATATGTACATACATGCAATTTCAATGTTAAAACTTTTTAGCTTTTTGATTGAGCGGGAAAAGGGAGGGGCTGAACGGGAGGTTAAATTACTGAACTAAGTAAGTTTTATCAACACGTTGGGAGACCTGCGTCAGATGGAACATAATTTTGATGCTTATGTTTTGTAATTAGTACTTCATTTTGTGACAAATCCCTTGCAGGAGACTCGCCTGAGAATTAAAACGCTATTCATTGGTAATCTGTTACTTTACTCAATTTTTTTTCGGGTAGGTGGTATTCATATTTTACAGACTTGATAATAGCTTTCACTACTTTCTTACGCTTGAAATTATTTTTATATATGAAATCCCGGTTACTCACTTTCATTTCTAAACGGGTTTTTTTCGTAAAGCTGTAATGATGCCTCATGAGATTAATAAAAACATAAGGCCTTGAAGCACTTACACCATCAAAATTTAGTGTTGTATCGACTGAAGCGCTCATTTGCCTGCTTACATTCTTATTTGATTGGATACGGATGCTTAAAGGTGCGGATCTTGGCTTTACAATACGCAGTGTTTGTATTTTTAATCTTCCTTCAACAAATCCTTCTTTAACATCAGATCGTAACTTTAATATCGGCGATTCATAGGTTGCTTTTAAGAAAACAGTGTCGCCGGTTGAAAGGATAACTGTAGCCCCATCATTTTGCATAAATTTTGATTTGCTTTCAATGGGTGAACCAAAATTTGCCCAATAATCAATGATGTAAATAGTATCTACCTCTTGTGCTAAAGACTTCAATACCAGAAGCGATAAAATAACAGAGAAAGTGATTTTTTTTCTTATTCTACCCATACAAAATAATGATTTTCTGGTATCGGATCGTTTGCGCTTGTCCCGTAAAAATTTCTCAATAGCATGTGATTATTATTTTGAGATCCTATAATAGGATTAAATGTATTAAACTCACATTTTCCATTCATCCATCCTTCTGCTTTAAAATTCGCTAAAAAAGCTAGGCCTTTTTCTTTAGGAATAACAAAGGCTTCAAATTTAAATCCATCCACATCTTTGACATAGGAAACCCTCACACTTACATCGTTGAAGGTTGTATATGTTCCTTTAATTGGTATAATAGTTGGCTTATTGCCATTGACCTCTGGTATGCCGTTAACTATGGATTTGTAAGTAAGAAACCAAAGCCCCGATGTGCTTAATGAAGAACTTTCAACATTAATTAACTCGTTATTATCTAATCGTAAACTTTTATATGGTATAAAAATCTTTAAACGTAACGTATCTCCTAATTTTATTCTATCAGAGTTTGGTTCAAGATACATAAAGGCAGATAATGGATGATCTCTTAATACTGAACACTTTTTTTTACAACCTGCCAAATGGCAGGTTGTAAAAAAAGTAAATAAAAAAAATATAAACGGTTTCATTTTTTGCCCTTATTGGTGTTCTTTAGTTCAGCTTTTCAATAGGCACGATAAGAATACACCGTGTGCCGTGGTTGTGTGTTTTCACCAACCACACCTGCACATAAGCTGTTTTTCATTTGATTTTTCATAAACGAATCTTAATTTCGGTCATTCAATGGCTTTTATCGGTCAATTGATGACACGAATACATATAACAGTTCATCAATTAAGCTGTTCACCATTTTGAAAATATAGCCAAGAGTTGTTTTTTGCTTTTTCAGATTAACAAAACCTCAATTCTCCATTTTGCGGCATGTCCCTTGCAGGAGACTCACCTGAGAATTTGCAACTCAGGATTTGTTAATTGCTGCACATCGTAATTATTGTTTTAACTTTTTGACGGTTCTACTTCTATCATCACTTCAATAGTTGCAAACTACATACAGCTTTCAACTTTTTGTTTTTTACTCATCTTTTACTACTAGCAGCGCTATTTGTTTTGAACACTAAGGATAGCAGGGCTTCATCAATTCAAAAAGTGAATTTGCCGGCCTTGTTACAATTTTATTGAATACTTTCCCAATTCCTGATTAAAGTAAATTCACCTGTAATTTGATTATAAACAGCAATCGGTTTATGCTTTTTTATTTCATTTAAAAAAGGAGCATCTTTCTTGTTTGTGCTGTCGAGCGGTTTTAATTCGAAGAAAAGTTTATTCTTCTTTTTGTAACGAACTGTTCTAAAGTAAAGATTGCCGGAATTACGTTTAATTTGTATGGAAGTGTCCACAGACAGAAAAGTACTCCAGTGCCGAATCCTTGAAGTGCTGTAATTTGTAGTTCGAGGGTTTTCTATTGTTTTGAATTGTAAAACAATTGAGGAATCAAGAATTAATTGTAAATAACTGTAATTATGTTTTGCTGCAAACTCACCTACAAGCCAAACCTTTTTATTATTAGGTAAGCTTATTTGAACAGGATACTTGTCGTTATGTGGATCCAAGCCTGTCCCGTAAATATCATCTGTTAGGTGGCGGTAATGTACAATGTAAACAGTACATTGAGTGTTACTATCTTGTGAGAACAATGTATGGCTATACGCAAGCGCATGTAGAAAAAAAAGAACAACCAGTTTAATTTGCTTTTTCATTTTACAATAAAATAAAAACCAGATTGATTTGCACTACTCCAATTTAAGAATTGAGTTATACTATCTCTTAAATAAATATTGTCTTCACCACTAACAAAAACGGGTTCAAAATCAGCTCTGCAACGCTCGTTTATCTTAAAATTTCCTGATGAAGAACCTATTCCAAAAACTCCCTTTGCGTTTGTTATTAAAAATAAACTGAAAATATATTTATTTCCTGCTCTTATAGGTAGAAAACTCATTCTTTTGGTTTGCGGATCATTTCCGTTGATTAAAAGTTGGTAACTACCTTTATGAGGCAGTATTAAAAAGCTATCAAGTGCATTTATTAGTAATTTAGGTTGCGGGTAGTATTTAGCTATTCCAAAAAAGCTCGTAACATATAGGTTGGCTGGTAATTCAATGCTATCATTGTTGATCGCATTTCTTTCCTTGTCACTTAGTACCCAACTTACAATTATAGTATCACCTTTTTTATACTCTTTTTTATAAGGGGTTACAGAAAGCTGAGGCTCAAAAAGAATGTCTAAGCATGGAGTAACCTCTTTGGTATTACATGCCAAAGTGAGAGATAACAGCCCTGCTAGCAGGGCTGTTATATTAATTACAACTTGCTTACTGTACATTATACGAACCGAAAAGAGTTTGAATTGCTGTTTGCTGACCAAAATAATCATCCATCATTTTTAATCTGAATTCATTCCATTGATCTATCGGATTACCAAATCTACTTCCGGTTAAGGCATTAAACTGTGCTTCAAGACTTATTCCAGATACATTGTCAAGCACCCCGTTTAATTGTACATTGTCAACAACATTGTCTCTTAAATCATGAAAAACCCCTAATCTATTGAGCCGATAAGGATCTGCTCCAATATTTGGATCCCAGTTTTCGGAATAGCGGATATGAGAAGAAATTCCGCCTGCTGAGAACACTTCGACTCTTTTTTGATCAATTATTGGACTTGAGTTTATACTACCATACCGTCTGTCACTTAAAATATGTCCGTAATAATCACTAAAACCATTCAACATCACAAACAGTTGATGATCAGCTTTAGTCATTTCAACATTAATGTGGGATATAACTGTAGCAAACGTAGTAGCTATTGCTGTAATATCGCCAACCCACGTAAAAACAGATTGACTTTCAACATAGCTGGGATTGGATAGCGCTCCAAAATACTTTTTTAAAATATCATAACCCGTTGGTACAGCAAAAAAAGTCGAAAGTCTTTTATCAGTAGTTTTCAGGTAGCTTTTCCAATCGTTTATTCCATTTTTAGTTCTGTTTTCAAATGCACCTGCAATAGTTAACGATGCGTAAATTTTTTGATTAACTTCATTAGAACTTAAATTCAACTCTGGTGTATTGTAATACAGTATAATATCAGGTCGTTGTCCTTGAAATACTAATTTGATAAGACTGTTTACTCCTTGTACTAGGGCAACAGCATTACCTTTATATACTTTGGCTGCATACAAAGCTATTTTAGCTATATCTAAAACATCATCCCAAGTAAAACCATTGTTTATATATCTCAACATTGGCGCATCAAAATGCATACCTGTAGCATCACCCATACCAGCATTAGAGAGATAATAGCAAATTCGATTTTTTGTAGAAGGTTTTACCTTGTCAATAGTTCCCTGCTGCCATTGATAATTTCTTGCATTAATAACATGCGCTGCCATCCAATATCCAAATGCTTTTGAGCTTCTACTGTTGGGTCTTGTTACAACAAAGTTTATATTGTTAAGCGGTGGATTATAATTTCCCATATGTTGCTTAACAACTTTTAAGGATAACCTTATTCTCAACTGATTTCTCAGAGGGCGCACACTTACAGTCGCATTCCTATATTTAAGGTGCATTTTTACACGACCTGTAAAATGTAAAGGTGTTACAAAGAATCCTTGTGCATTTGTATAGGTTTCTCTTCTCCTTAAACCTCTTTTAGCAATAACTCTCACATTTTCTAAAGGTAAATTTCCAAGCTGGGTATCAAATACCTGTATTCCGCCTGCGGGCTGCGCTGAAGGTGGTGTTGGATTTCCTCCGGGTCCGCCAGGCCCCCCTGGTCCGGGATCTCCACCGCCGCAATTTGGATCAGGAGGAATACATTGTAATTGCTGAGGGGTAGGATCACAAAAACATTCATTCATATTCATTAACTGTGAATCATTGTTCTCACGTGTCATCAGTACTTCCGGGCTTCCTGAGTTTGGATGCAGACTGCTGTATTGTGCTCCTGCAGCAATACTTTCAGCCAACGCCTCAAGTATTATATCGTTATGTGGAAAGTGTAACTGCTCCAGAATGGTGTAAGGAATACCTGAGGGAAATTGAAAACCTACCGGTACCGTAGTGTAAAACTCGGGCATATCTTCTAGCCCTTTACCGGGTTGTGCATAATAATCACCATCAGTAATTACTTCATAGTCCAGCGGATAATCGTATAAATCTAAATCCAGGGAATCTTCAAGCAAGGTAAATTGTGCTTCATTTACCGGGCTAAACTTTACATACAAATCTGTTACCAGTACAGATATAAGATTGGATGCATAATATGTGTTATATGCTTCCGTCATTACAGGAATACTATAGGGGTTCGGCAGTTGTCCTCCCAATACCATTGGTACTTCATCAGGATATTCTGAAGACCCTGATTCTGTTTGCAAACCTAATAATGAAGTATTGGTTTCTGCCATATCAGCCACCTTACGGTTTTGTACAAAAAAATCACTTTCCAATATTTTTTGAATATTGTCTTTTGATGTAATTGGTTCAGGTTGTGGCTTCTTTTCAAAGTCATTCTTTTTACAACTATAAAGAATAATACAGGTAGTAAAAAGCAGAAAAATCTGAGTTAGAACTTTTAATGATACCCTAAATGGTGCAGGATGAGTGCTATTTTTAGCACTGTTGGTTTTGTTGAATCTCATACGAAAGAGTGTTTTAATTTTTGAAAATAGTCTTACCTTATTTTCATATAGGTTGTTTTGGTTAAAGCAAGCAATTGATCAATCGGATTTGCTAAACAAACTTTTGTAAATTAAGTTTTGTTAAAAGATTTTAAAGATTTTGCAATTACTTATCAGCTCAACTTATTAAGTGGTTTCCCTTAGCAAAAAAAGAATACTCATTGTCTTCAAAAAAAAAAGGTAGTTATCCTTCCCCCGCCACCCATCAAAAACATTTTGTATCTCCCTTCGCTTTTCGCAACTTCACCACTCTAAAAACCAATTGTAATGAGAAGAATCTTTTTATTGTGCCTGCCCTGTTTGGGCCTGCTCGGCCTGAGCATACTTGCACAGGCACAGGTTAAGCTGGAACAGTTTAAAAACATGAAACCCCGTAACATCGGCCCCGCCGGTATGAGCGGACGTGTTACAGCCATTGATGCTATTTATTCAAATCCCGAAATCATTTTTGTAGGTGCTGCCAGTGGTGGTGTATGGAAAACAGATAACGGCGGTGCTACCTGGAAGCCTCTGTTTGATGAGCAACCCCTCATCAACATCGGTGCACTAAAGATTCAGCAAAGCAATCCTGCTGTGATCTGGGTGGGCACGGGTGAAGGTAATCCACGTAACTCGCTCAACCTGGGTGAAGGTATTTTTAAAACCCTCGATGGTGGTAAAACATGGAAGCGTATGGGTTTGGAGAAAACAAGAAACATCCACCGCATCATCATCGACCCTGCCAATCCCAACACGGTGTATGCAGCAGCCATCGGTAATCCCTATGGCATCCATCCGGATCGTGGTGTGTACAAGACCACCAACGGCGGCGAAACTTGGGAGCGTATTCTTTACACCAATGATACCAGCGGTTGTGCTGAGTTAATCATGGACCCATCCAACCCCAATAAACTCATTGCCAATATGTGGCAGCACCAGCGCAAGCCCTGGAACTTTAACAGCGGTGGCCCCGGCGGTGGTATTTATATTACGGTTGATGGTGGTAAAAACTGGAAAAAGCTGAGCAAAGAAGATGGACTGCCTGCTGATCCTATTGGCCGTTGCGGTTTAGCATTTGCACCATCACGCCCCAATATTGTGTATGCAAAAGTAGAAGCTACCAAAAATGGTTTTTATAAAAGTGAAGACGGTGGTTTCACCTGGAAGCTGGTGAATAGTGATCCGGCGCAGGTAACGGATCGTCCTTTCTATTACAATGAAATTTATGTAGACCCAAAAAATGAGAACCGCATTTATGATATTCACTCCACAGTTACATTGAGTGAAGATGGCGGTAAATCATTCACTACCTTGATTCCTTATAACGGTATTCACCCGGATCACCATGCATGGTGGATTCATCCTACTAATGAAAATTTAATCATTGAAGGAAATGATGGAGGTATCGGCATCAGTAAAGACCGTGGTTATACCTGGCGCTTTGATGAGCAGTTGCCTTTTGGTCAATTCTATCATATCAATGTTGATAATGAACTTCCTTATAATGTAATGGGTGGCCTGCAGGATAATGGCAGCTGGCGTGGTCCTGCGTATACATGGATTGATGGCGGCATACGCAACTATTATTGGGAAAGTTTGTGGGGCGGTGATGGTTTTGATGTGGTTCCTGATCCTAATGACAACAAATGGGTTTATGCCATGAGCCAGGGAGGAAGTGTAGGTCGTTATAACATCACAACAGGTCAGCAGGAGTTTATCCGTCCGCCTGCACCTGAAGCAAGAAAGAAAATGCGTTTCAACTGGAACAGTGGTATTGCACTCGATCCGTTTGATAAGAATACTGTTTATTACGGAAGCCAGTTCCTGCACAGAAGTAAGGACCGTGGTACAACATGGGAAATCATTTCTCCTGATTTAACCACCAACAATCCGGATTATCAAAAAGAAGAAACAGGTGGATTAACGCTTGATATTACAGGCGCTGAAAATCATACAACGATCCTTGCTATTGCACCTTCTGCACTCAACCGCAATGTAATTTGGGTGGGTACTGATGATGGGAATGTGCAACTGACACAGGATGGCGGTAAAACATGGACCAATTTCCGTGGTAAGATCACCGGTATGAACACAGGTGCATGGATTACACAAGTTCATGCCAGTCGCTACAATGAAGGTGAAGCCTTTGTAGTGAGCAATGATTACCGCAGAGGTGATTTTGCAATCACTATTTTCCGCACAAAAGATTTTGGTAAGACTTGGGAAAATATTTTAGCGAATAAAGGATTGAAAGGTTATGCTTTGTGTATGATCCAGGATCCTGCAGAACCCAATTTGATTTTTGTAGGTACAGAACATGGATTGTGGGTGAGCTTTGACAATGCCAAAAGTTTTCAGCAATGGAAAAACGGTTATCCTTCTGTATCAACTTATGATTTAGCAATACAAGAAAGAGAAGCAGATTTAGCCATTGCAACGTTTGGTCGTGCCTTGTGGATTTTGGATGATATCTGTCCGCTGCGTGCTGTAGCCAAAGCTAACGGAGCCAGTCAGGCGAATAAAATAAAAGTTTTTGATGCGCCAACAGCTTATCAAGCCAATTACCGTAACGCACCCGGTTATGAGTGGAGCACCTGGGGTTTGTATGAAGGTGAAAACAGAAGAAGAGGTGCCATGGTTTCCTTCTTTGTAAATCATGCGGCAGATACCAGCAAAGCAAAAGCAGATAGTGCCATGGTGAAAATATTTGATGAAGTAGGTAAGCAACTCCGTTCGTTCAAAGTAAAAGCAGATAGTGGTTTCAACCGCATGTACTGGAACTTTGATACCAAAGGAAATCGCCAGCCCGGCAGTCCTAAACCAAGACCCGGTGCTGCAGAGCAAGGTGGCGGATGGCCTGTTTATCCCGGCACTTATAAAATGGTAGTAACATTGGGCAAAGCCAGTGACTCTACGATGATTAAAGTGGAAGGCGACCCACGTGCACCAATGGCCAGAGAAGTATATGATGCTAAGAAGAAAATGGCTGACAGATGGCAGGCTGCTGCTGATAAGTTAACAGCAGCATTGGATAAAATTGCTGATGCTGAAGAAACCTTAACAAAGATGGATGCACAGTTGCGTGGTGTGGAAGGTAAAGAAGCTGATAGTTTGCGTAATGAAGCCAAAAAGATTCGTGATGAAATCAAAAAAATCCGTGAAAGCATCAGCGGCCGCAGTGCAGAAAACAGACAGGGTATTACCCGTTTTGCTGATATCACTACACAAAGTATTTTATTCAATGCACGTGGTGAGATTGGTAACAAACTCGCTGCGCCTACAGCACAAACTGATCGTTTGATGAGTGAAGCTGAAACAGCGGTGAATGAAAGTGTAACCCGGATCAATGAATTTGTTACTACGAAATGGGCGGCTTACCGAAAATTGGTGGAGAGTATGCCGGTGAAGTTGTTTAAGGATTAAGGGGGAGAAGTAATAAAAGAATAAAAGGGAGCCGCTGCAGATTGCAGCGGCTCTTTTTTGCTAAGTAAAATTCAGTTTATTCGCTTTTTAAATAAGTAACAGGTTTCATAACCGCTGAGTGTTTCATGAGTAGCTTTGCTACAGAACTCCCAATCATTATCCGCCAGCAGATTTAAAGCATCAATAGGATTATCAAAAGCATCTACCTGATTTTTTAAATTCTCATATCTGGCATTATCGGATGAACCGAACTTGAGCTTCAATTTAAACCTTCGTTTCAGTTCAAAATCAGAAGCATCTTCCCATAATTCGCAATACACGGTTTTATTATTTACAGATAAGGTTTTTTTTCCGTCTGTAATTGTGCAACTACAAGTATAGAACTTATAAGAAGGAGCAGAAATAATGCAGTAAATTTTATATTTCGCATGATGATAAATTACTGTTTTACAATTTTCCTCGTAAACATTTTCTTCGTTTTTTCATCAGTAACCTTTAGCATATAGGTTCCGGAAGGCAACATAGTAAACGACAGCGATTGTGTATTTGCAACAGACTTCCATACCGTTAGTTGCCGGCCGTTTACATCATACAATTCCACCGTTACCAGTGATGCTGTTTGGTTATTGATGATTAAGTTATCTGTAACCGGTACCGGATAGGTTTGAATATCTTTTGACAACTGCACATCAAATAATGAAGTGGTAATGGTAATTACCTGAATTTTCCATTGGGTAAGCGACCAGTTTTTTTCACCATTATCTTTTACACGGAAATAAATTGTGTCCAGTCCGTTTTGCAATTGATTTTGTGGAATCGTAATAGTAAAGCTGCCATCACTTTGCGGATTGCTTACAACTGTAACATTTGCATTACCTACTCCCGGATCTGTATTTAAAAAATATTCAATCCGCTCTATTGAACCGATGGAGAGTGTATTCATGATATCTACATTACGTAACAGTGTATGTGTCCAGTTACCCAATCCATCTCTTACTCGTATATAGAGTTTATGGTAACCCGGTGTAAGTGATGCAGTAGTGGCGGTGAAGTTTTGCAGTATCATATCCTGCTGCGGTGAAATGGTGATGGGTGTTGCGTTACCAAAGCCGGGATCCACATCAAAAAAATATTCACCCCGGTTAATGATGTACAAGCTGCTGGTAAATGGCACTTCTACCAA
The DNA here is from genome assembly GCA_964409025.1 of uncultured Chitinophagaceae bacterium. Lineage (GTDB taxonomy): Bacteria > Bacteroidota > Bacteroidia > Chitinophagales > Chitinophagaceae > Lacibacter. Next base: position 15,731 of record CAYPBV010000074.1, read on the forward strand.
ACGCATACTGGTTTGACTCCAGTGGCCATCGCTGCTTTTAGTGCGTAAGTAAAGTTTATGATACCCGGGTGTTAGTCCGGTAGATGGAATGGTGAATGGAAAATTTACATCTGATTGTTGCGGATTTACATTTATAACTGTGTTATTACCAACACCCAAATCTATATCATACGCATATTCTACCTGTGTTACCGTTTGAGCATGGGCCCAAGAGTACAAGACAAGCAGCCATGCTGTGATTGTTTTTTTCATAACTGTGTGTTTTATTATTGTACAACTTTGGCTTTGATGGTTACCTGCAGGCCGCCGGGTCCTGCTACGCCACTGGTGCTGATATCATAAATTACCGGAATTGGTGAAAGACCCGATAAGGTATAGCGGCGTGTAACAGAAGCACCGCCAAAAGCACCTCTTTCTGTGCCATCGTTTCCATTGGCTGATCCAGATTTTAATTGATAATCACCATCTGTTGAGTTAGATGCAGGATCAACAAAAAGTGTATTGATATCCGCAATTACAAGATTGTTATTAAGATTACCAAATTGAGAAATAAGTGAACCAGTATTATGTGTTACACCAGTAAGATTTCCTCCATTTAGTGAAACCGTAGCTCCTGTAGCTTTCAAAATATTATTTCTAAAATCGGTACAATTAAAATCAATATTTAAAGTATTTGGAGGTCCGTCAAAAATATTATTCTTACATTGAAAGATTGTACGATTGGACCAGATTAATGGTCTTTGAAAAATATTATTGTTAAATGTGATTTCTGAAGACCCCGACCCCGAAGTTGAAATGATACTCAGAGTAG